>PIVQ01000541.1 GCA_003354055.1 Desulfobacteraceae bacterium
CAGGCAGGATTTCATTTCAGCACTGCTGCCGATAATATTATCTCTTTTCAGGGCAAACGGTACATCTTTTTGAGTTTTTTCTTTTCTGTAATCCAGTGCCCGGATGAGCGGCAGGATAATAGCCTCGATTGAACTAGGTTTTTCAACGTAATCCCAGGCTCCCCATTCAATGGCAAGCTCAGCACCATCCGGGTCACCGGAACCGGTAATGATTATGATTTCCGGAGGATCATCAAGTTTCTGAATTTTAGGAATTGCCTGAATCCCGTTCCCGTCGGGCAATTGTACGTCAAGTAAAATCACATCAAATTTTCCGGAAAATGCCATGCGAATGCCGTCTTCCAAAGTAAGGGTAAATAAACTTTTGTGGCCTAATCGCTTGATCTTCCGGGAAAGAAAATCACAAAATACCTGGTCATCATCTATGATCAACACATTGGCCATCATTTAACCTCCTTTTTTTGGGTAGAATCAAATATCCGCCGGATGGTTTCAGCCAGTTCTCTTTTGATCACAGGCTTATACAAAACTGCTGCAATTCCTGTTTCTTCAGCCTCTTTCAATGAAATATCATCACCGAATCCAGTGCACATAATAATCGGTGTTTTTGAATTAAGAGCAATTATTTTTTTAGAAAGTACCAGGCCTGTCATATGGGGCATGGCCTTATCTGAAATGACCATGTCAAATTCATCCGGGGCTTTTGTGAATGCTTTCAAAGCAATCCGGCTGTCGGAAAATACTGAAACCCGATAACCCAGCCGTTCAAGCGCCGTTTTTCCAGAGTCGATTAACGGTATCTCATCATCAACCAGCAGGATGTGCTCCGTGCCCCCGGGGATGGGCCTGTCATTTTTCACAATGGCCAGACGCTCTTTTTTCAGGACTGGAAAAAGGATATGGATTGATGTTCCTGTACCCGGTTCACTGTATACTTTTACAGCTCCCTTATGGCTTTTGATAATGCCATGTACCACGGATAACCCCAAACCGGTTCCCTCTCCTCTGGGTTTGGTTGTAAAAAACGGCTCAAAGATATTATCCATAACCTCTTCGGGAATGCCATGCCCGGTATCGTCTACCTGTAATTTCAAATGGGGTCCGGGGATCAGATTTGGAAAATCCATTAAAAAACCCTGATCAATGTCAGTGTGATCAAGGGTGACGGTAAGTGTCCCCCCTGTCTTTCTCATTGCATGGGCTGAGTTGGTGCAAAGATTCATCAAAATCTGATGTATTTGAATAGGGTCTGCCAGTATCTGATCATTTTTAACCAGAACCCGTTCTTTTACATCAATGTCTTTCTGGAGGGTTGACCTGATCAACTTAAGGACCTCCTTGACCAACGGCGTTATCTTCACCGGTTTCATTTCCTGCTCACCCTGGCGGCTGAACAAAAGAATTTGTTTTACCAGGTCTTTAGCCCGGAAGGCGGATTTGGAGACCTGGTCAATGGAATATCGAGCCGGATCGCCTTTTTGAATGTCCTCAAGTGCCAGTTCTGAAAATCCAATAATGGCACCCAGTATATTATTAAAGTCATGGGCAATTCCACCTGCAAGCGTGCCGATGGCCTCCATTTTCTGGGCCTGGTGTAATTGCCTTTCCAGTTTTCTCCTCGCCTCCTGGGCTTTTCTTCTCTTGGAGATGTCCTTTCCCTCTGCACACAGATACAATACCTTGCCGTCGGCATCAAGAATCGGCCTGAAAGAACAATCAATATAATGCAGACTGCCTGAGGAATCCATATTAGTGGTTTCGTATGAAATATATTCCCCGGACGCCACCTCTTTAATAGTTTCTTGCAATTTTGCCTGTTCTTTTTCAGAATGGCGCCACCAGGGCGTTTCCCAAAAGGGTTTGCCTTTTACATCTGATTCTTTAGCGTTTATAAATTCAAGAGAGAAGCGGTTTTGTGTTAACAAATTGCCCTCCTGGGAGAGCAACGCCATGAATTGAAAGGTCTGGTCGAATATTGCCCGCATCCTCATCTCACTGTCTCGAAGCTGGTCTGATGCTTTTTTACGGTCCGTAATATCCACGTGGATTCCAATGATGCGCTGGTTTTGACCTTTTTTATCCCGATTTACTACGGAACCAATGCTAAATATCCAACGGTATCCTCCCTGTTTTGTGCGCATGCGGAATTTGTGTTCGAAGAAATCCATTTGTTTTTTGTTGACATTTTTTACGAATTCTTCGGCAATCGACCGGTCTTCAGGGTGCAATAGGTCTGCCCAGGTTTGATAATTATGGGCGAACAGATTCGCTTGATAGCCTAACATGGTAAAGAATGTCGGGCTGAAATACGTCTCATCGGTTTCAGGATACCACTCATAAAGACCGGTGTTAGTTCCTTCAAGGGCGAGTCGAAGCCGTTCCTCATTTTTTTTAAGACGGTTTTCAGCAACCTTACGCCTGGTAATATCCCTTATAATACCTTCAACTCCTATAACATTACCCTTTTGATCTGTAAGTAATTGGGAGTTCGATGCGGCCCACCAGAATGATCCGTCTTTACGTTTTAGCCGGATTTCATAATCCGACAAAACCCTTTCTTTTTTCAGAATGGCCAGGAGTTTTTGTCTTTCCTCAGGATATAAATACAAACGCGTTATATTATTCCCAATAATTTCTTCTACGGTATAGCCTGTCAGTCGCTGAACTGCTTTTGATATAAAGGTAATTCGTCCTTCCAAATCTGTTCTATATCTAATATCCGGGGTGCCATCAATGATCTCTTTGTATTTTTCTTCACTTTCCTTTAATAGCTTTTCTGCATGTTTGCGTTTGGTAATATCAATACCGACGAAAATGGCGCCGGCTAATTTTCCATCCTGTTCAACTTTATTATGACTCCAGGAAATCGTTCTGATGTCGCCTTCTTTTGTTATAATTTGATTTTCACACAATTTCGGCAGACCGTCGTTCAGGAAACGGTGAAACCCCTGCCATACCGTCTGATAGTTTTCTTCTGGTATTAAAATATGAAACCAGTTTTTTCCTTCCAACTCAGATTCTGAATACCCGGTTATTTTTTGTGCTGCCGGATTTAGCAACGTAACATTACCTTCAATATCAAGCCCTAAGATTAGCGTATTAGCCGCCTGAATCAGGTTCTCTCTATATTTCCTTGCCTTTGAAAGTTTAAGATTCGATAAATGGTTTTTTCTTTGCCGGACCAGCAAAAATGCAATTAGAATGGTCTGGATGATACAGATTGCAAATGCAGTACTGGCCAGATTGTTACTTCCCTGCTTTTGCGTCGCTCCCCATACCAGTAAAGTACATGAGAGAATGAAGCAAAGAAGGAGCATCCATCTATATCTGGTTGGACCATTAAAAATTTGCATATTCTTGTTATCCCCAATTGAACAAAGTTGATATCCAAGATCTAAAATTTCATAAAGAAAATTTACTATTTCCCTTTAGGGACCGCGCAAAAAAAACTTCAAACAATCCATTTGTAGATACCCTTAAAACTTTGGGTATTTTACAAACAGAATGTGAACTAATTATTGCGCGACCCCTTAGCACAACTTGCACAATAAAAACGCAATTCTTTTGAAACAGCATCAGCTTTTCAGTCAGACACCACCAAATGTGATTGTGCAAATTATAGTCCAAATATCTATTTGTATTTAAACACTTTTTTAATTAAAGCCATGCGAACATGTATAACAAACCCGATAATAGCCATAAACCATGAGTTTTCTTGTTGTCAATCAAATTATAGATGAACCTGTAAAAAGTTCGATTTTACCATTTTCGACTTTTTATAAGATCAGCAACTTTTATTAAAGGCAAAAAACTCCTGAAATTCAGGAGTTGTTATTGCTTTTAAAACGAGAATACTATGACAAGTTTTGAGATTTTTTTTATCCATAAGCTTCCGGCAACGGGTGAGCCGTTGCCGGAAGCCTCTTACAATCTTCAGTTGATCTATTAAAGCCTGTTTAGGTATTAAAGGACCCAACGAGCTTGTCTAATTTAACCGCAAGCCCTGTCAGATCACTGGCCTTTCCGTCCACAAGAGAACTGCTCTTCGAGATCTCCTGACTGGAATCATTGGATTGGGAAATGCTTTGGGTTATACTCTCGGCTGCGCCTGAGCTTTGGGCAACGTTCTCATTCACCTCATTTAAACCGGTGGAGGCCTCGGTTATATTCTTTGCAATTTCATCGGTAACTGTGGTCTGCTCGGATACTGCTGCGGCAATGGTGGTTACTATTTGATTGACATCCTCAATAACTTTAGAGACCCGGCTGATAATTGTGATGGTCTTTTTCGTCTTTTCTTCTATCCCGTCGATTTTTTCCCGGATTGAACTTGTTGCATCCGCCGTCTGGCTGGCCAGTTCCTTTATCTCACCTGCGACCACGGCAAATCCTTTGCCTGCATCACCGGCCCGGGCTGCTTCAATGGTCGCATTCAGCGCCAGAAGATTGGTTTGATCAGAGATGTCGGCAATGATCGAGGTTATTTTTCCGATATCCTGAACTTCTTTGCCAAGTTCTGTCACATTAACCGATGCGGTTTTGGACTCTGCTACGGCTTCATCTGTTGTGGTTCGTGCCGTTTCAGTATTTTTTTCAATTTCACTCACAGTTGCAGACATCTCTTCAGAGGCTGAGGCAACCATGTTTACATTTGTTGTAGCCTCTTCCATGGCCGCTGCAATGGACACCATATTTGTGCTCATCTCCTCGGCTGCGGTTAAAATGGTTGAGGATTTTGAGGACATGTCCTTTACATTGAATGACATATCTTTTGAAAGATCAGACAGATTATTTGAAGAATCCTTAAGTGTTGATGAATTCTCCATGACGTTACCGATAATCTTTTGTAATTTCTCAATAAAAACATTAAACCATTGAGACAACTGACCGACTTCATCCCGGCTGACCACAGGAAGGCGGACCGTAAGGTCTCCTTCTCCTTCCGAGATGTCCTTCAGCACGTTTGTTGTAAATTTTAATGCTTTTGAAATACCCCTGGCAACGATGAAGCTTGTCAGAATTACACCGATCAGAAGTACTGCTGCAATGATACTTGTGGAGACCATGGAGGCGTTGGCATCTGATTTGAGTTCATTAACCAGGGTGGCGATCTCCTTAGAAATATTATCTTCAGTTTCCTTCATAAGATTGATTCTCCGGGTGGCCGTATCAAACCAGAAAATCGGATCTACCCCAAATCCTGTGTTGGCCCCGGATAAATTTAAAGCGATTTTCCTCATCTTTTGTACCTCAGTCACGGCGGGATCCAGCATTTTGTCATTATAA
>PIVQ01001331.1 GCA_003354055.1 Desulfobacteraceae bacterium
GGCAGCCGCCATTCCGAGCCGGCAACCGGCTGGAGAAGGAGTCTGATCCCATCATGAAGTATATATCCGTTTTCATCCTTTTATTGATATGCCTTGCAGGACCTGCACAGGTTCTGGCCACCGATAAAAAGCAGGCCAAAGAACAAGACAAAAGCCGGCAACAGGCTCAGCCGCCAGCGCTGGTCAAAGTCGCCACAACAGTCCAGGGAGAAGCTTCCGGCACAACTGATCTGATCGGCACTCTTTACTTTGAACGCACAAGCCGGGTGTCACCCGAAGAAGCCGCACGGATCACACAGGTCACCTTCAAGGAAGGAGACCGGGTCAAACAAGGAGATGTCCTGATCCGCATGGACAGCCGGATTTTGAAAAACGAACTGGCCCTTCAAAAAGCGAAACTTGCCCAGGCGCAAATCCGTATTGAGAACGCCAAACGTAACCTGGACAGACAGACCCAGTTGTTTAAAAGGGATATTGCCACGGAGTCCAGCTATGATGACTTAAGATTTTCCCATAAAGAACGGATCCAGGAACACATTGCCCTGTCCCGGCAGGTGGATATTCTGACCCTCCGACTGGCCAAATATGTGGTAAAAGCCCCATTTGACGGTATTATTCTGGAAAAACAGGCTGCAATCGGGGAATGGGTCCAGCAAGGGTCTATTCTCTGTGTGCTTGGGGCAACCGATGCCCTATATGTCCAGGTACCGGTAGCCGAACATCTCATCCGGTTCAGTCAAACCGGAGACAGCCTCCCGGTCATCCTCAATGCTTTTAACCTGCAGTTGACAGGTGTCTTGGAAGGGATACGGCCCGAGGCCGATCCCAAAACCAAAAATATCTCCCTGAAGCTCCGCCTGGATTACCTGGGTCCTGTGGCAGTTAACATGTCAGCCACAGTGACTGTACCTATTTCCGAGAAAAGAGATCTCATCATTCTGCCCAGAGACACCCTTGTCCAGGTAAGGGGAACGGATATGGTGTATGCTATTATTGACAACAAAGCGGTCAGCATGCCGGTTGACGTAGTCTATTCCAGGGGAGCCAAAATCGGTGTGGAATCCCCGAACCTCAAGCCGGGTATGACCGTGGTCACCGAAGGCAATGAACGGCTTCGACCGGGCCAGCCAGTAGCGATCCAATCACAACCCGATTCCACCCAACCGAAGAAACTCCAGAAGGGTCAGGGAGAATAATATGGATATTATCCGCTGGGCCATTGAAAAACCCATCTCCGTATCCGTGGCAGTGATCCTGATATTATTGTTCGGCACCATGGGGCTTGTGCAATTACCCAAACAGC
>PIVQ01001332.1 GCA_003354055.1 Desulfobacteraceae bacterium
AAAAAGAAAAAGAGAGGATTCATGGAATCATTTTCATTTATTTTACCGGAAGTAGACAAAGCAGATCAGGGAAAAGAAAAAATTATTGTCACCTACAAAGGAAAGACCAGGGAACTTGTGACCCATGACTACCCGGAAATCTACAAAATCCCGGGACTTTATGAGAATCTTTTCTACGATACCCTGGAATGCCAGTCCCCAAAGGTGGTCTGCGGCCTGTTAAAAGCGGCACTGGAAGAATCTAAGGCCGCCCCTCAGGACCTGGTGGCTCTGGATGTGGGGGCAGGCAACGGTATGGTGGGAGAGGAACTGGCCGGTATAGGCATCGACAAGGTGCTCGGCGTCGACATCATCGAAGAGGCGGCCGAGGCAGCCCATCGGGACCGCCCCGGTGTCTACGACGCCTACTATGTGGAAGACCTGACCCAGCTGCCCGCAAGTGTTGAAAACGAAATTAATCGGGAAAAACCCAACTGCCTGTCCATCGTTGCCGCTCTGGGCTTTGACGATATTCCGCCCGAGGCCTTTGCCTGCGGCTACAACCTCATCTCGGATAAGGGCTGGATCGCCTTTAACATCAAGGATGAGTTCCTTCAAAAAAATCATTCATCAGGGTTTTCAGATCTGATTGACCGGATGGTTGAAGAGGATGTCATGAAAATTGTTGAGCAGCAGCACTACCAGCACCGCCTCTGCCTTGACGGCACACCGCTCAACTACTACGCCGTTGTCGGCAAAAAACAGGGAGATATTTCAGATCGGATGCTCAGTAAATTCCAATAAAGGAGACAAGATGTTAGACAACATAGAAAGCTTCCAGCCCAGAATGACCGTTTTTAATAAAAAACAGACCATGGCGGTCCATGAGGCAGCGCTGTCCATACTGAGCACCACAGGATTCCGGATGGAACACGACGGGGTCCTGGAGATGCTGCTGGATCACGGCTGCAGCCTGACAAGGGATGACCGGGTCACCATGCCCGAGACCCTGGTGGAGGATGCCATACTCTCCGCCCCCAAGCGGATTGATATTTTTGACCAGGCCGGGGAACCGGTCATGCCCCTGGAAGGGGAAAATTTCTTCTTCGGCACAGGCTCGGACACCATCTTCACCCATGACCTTGAAACAGGAGAACGGCGCAGGACAAGGCTTGCGGATATCGGCAATTTTGCCAGGCTCGCCGATGCCCTGGAGCATATCGATTTTGCCATGTCCATGGGCAATCCCGAGGATGTTGATATTGGCGACATATATGTCCGGGTCTTTGAAGAGATGGTCCGGAACACCAACAAGCCCATCTG
>PIVQ01000039.1 GCA_003354055.1 Desulfobacteraceae bacterium
GTCCATATCCGGCATCCGTATATCCAGAAGGATGAGATCCGGCAGTTTCTTTTTTACGGCTTTTAATGCCGCCATGCCGTTAATGGCGGCTCTGACCTGGTATCCGCTGCCGGCCAGCAGCCCGAACAAGAGTTCGATATTATCCTGGGCATCGTCAACGATGAGAATATTTAATCCGCTGTTCCGGGCCTTTGGGGTAAAATCCATATTCATACCATCCTCCTATGGGGCTAACCTGGCCATGACCTTCTTATGCACCTTCAACCCTTCTTCAAAATCAAAGCCCAGGATGTGGGTTTCCAATTCCTCGGCCAAGCCGGGCATCCCTGCATTAACCAGGCCGGGCTTAATCCGGGTGACAAGCTCTCTTGCGTCCATGTCATGCTCTTCCAGATACAATTTCATCTGTACAAGTCCATGGGTCAGTCCCCTCCCGTCGATCCTGCTTCCTGGCTGTTCGTCAGGGACAGACAACTTCAGGGAGGTCACCCAGGCTACATCCTTCATGGTATTTTCGATATCTAAAGAAAACCGGTCATAGATCTCTTTGATCTCCGGAGTATTCTTGCGGCCCAGAACGGATTCAAGGGCGCCGGCACTTTTAAACAGATTCACTGCACTTATATTTCCCGCAGTGCCCTTGATGGAGTGAGCCTGGAATTCGGCATCTTCATAGTCTCTGTCGGAAATCCCCTGTCGTATTTCTTCCCGGGCTGCCGGGGCAATCTCCAGAAAGGTTTTCAACAGACTGACCAGAGTCTCTTTTTTTCCGGCCACCCGTGCCAGGGCATCGCGAAGATCTATCTCTTTCATGTCCGGGAATCTGATACCTGATGCGTCTTTTTCATTCCCTGTTTTTTCCCGGCATCTCTCCTTTGCCCATTGCCGGATGGCGGCGAAAAGGATATCCGGGTTAATGGGTTTGCTCACATGGTCATCCATGCCGGCATCCAGGCATTCCTTTTTCTTCTCGACCATGGCATGGGCGGTCAGCCCGATAATGGGAATCTCCGGATTTAACTTTCTGATTCTCCGGGTGGCTTCATATCCGTCCATCTCCGGCATCTGCACATCCATGAGAATAACATGAAAATAACCATTTTTTTCAACTATATCCACGGCAATGGCCCCGTTGGAGGCAATGGTGACCACGGCACCGGCACTCTCCAGCAGCTCCTTGGCCACCTGCTGATTGATCAGATTATCCTCAACCAGAAGGATATTCAGATTTTCAAACTGAATCCGGTTGGCAATCCCGCGGGTTTCTGCCATTTGCCGTTTTTCATCCGGAAAACCGTAAAGGCTCATCATGGTATCCAGAAGCAGAGACCGGCTCACCGGTTTTATCAGAAAAGCCTCCACGCCCGCGTCAATGGCAATTTTCCGGATCTCCTCCCTGCCAAAGGCCGTCACCATAATGATCTTTGTACGGGTTGCAACAAACTGAGGCAGTTCCATCAATTGGCGGGTTGCCTCGATACCGTCAATATCCGGCATTTTCCAATCCATAAAAATCATGTCATAGGGTTTTGTTTCCATTTGTTTAACCACCTGGGCCAGGCAACTTCGGCCGGAATTAACCGTGGTGACAGATATATTGAAGTTTTCCAGTCCCTTTTTCAGGATCTCCCTGGCCAGCTTATTGTCATCCACGACTAGGGCTGTGAGTCCGGCTATCACGGAGAGTTCTTCCGGACTTTTTCTGCTCTGTTCAGGGACTTCGAACCAGAGGGAAAACTGAAAAATACTCCCCTTGGACGGTCGGCTCTCTGCCCAGATATCTCCTTCCATCATCTGGCATAGGGTTTTGCAGATGGAAAGGCCAAGGCCCGTGCCGCCGTATTTCCGGGTGGTAGATCCGTCTGCCTGGGTAAAGGGGGAAAAAAGGAGGGTGGTCTCTTCCGGCGACATGCCGATGCCCGAATCCCTGACACAAAAATTAAGGTTGACCCGTGACGCTGTCCGCTCACCCACTGACACCCGGATAATGATCTCTCCCTTTTCCGTGAACTTACAGGCATTGCTGGTAAGATTGTTCAGTATCTGGGTCAGGCGCAGGGGATCTCCAATCAGGTCATGGGGAACATCCGGTTCCACTGAAATCAGAAACTCCAGTCCTTTTTCTTCGATTTTCTGTCCCATGACGGTGAGCATATTCTGGATGACGGTATCAAATCTGAATTCAACAGATTCGATATCCAGACGGCCGGCCTCTATCTTGGAAAAATCTAAGACATCATTGATAATGCCCAGAAGGGAATCTGCCGATGCCCGGATCTTCACCAAATAATCGTTCTGGGCAATATCCAGGTCGGTTTTCAGGGTCAGGTGGGTGAGCCCGATAATGGCATTTAACGGGGTGCGTATCTCATGTGACATATTGGCTAAAAATTCAGATTTCACCACACTGGCCTGGCGGCTCTGTTCTGCATATTCGATGATGGACTGCCTGTACTTATGGAGCCTTAAAAAAAGCCTGATCTTACCCAGAAACACCTCTTCCACAATGGGTTTGGAGATAAAGTCAATGCCCCCTGCCTGGATCCCCTTGATCTTATAGAGTTCATCCGAATAAACCGCAGAGAGAAAAATAATGGGAATATTCTCATTTTTATCCTCTTTGAGGATATACTCGGCAGTCTCAAATCCGTCCATCCCCGGCATCTGGACATCCATGATGATGATGGCAAAATCATGGTCCAGGGCTTTGAATACAGCCTCATTCCCGGACAGGGCCCGGACAATCCGAACCGGCATATCTTCTAAGAGCCGTTCAATGGCAATGATGTTCTCTATCTTATCATCCACCAATAATATCTCAGGTTTTTCCATGGCGCCCCCCTTCCCTCTTTATTCGTGGAGCCATACACGCATGGTGGACAGGAGTTTGTCCGAATCCACCGGTTTCATTAGATAATCAGTTGCACCGGCCTCAAAGGATAGCTGGCGGTCCTTGATCATACTTTTGGCAGTCAGGGCGATGATGGGCAGTTTTTCATATCCGTCCATCTTGCGAATCAGTCGAATCGCTTCATATCCGTCCATTTCCGGCATCATGATATCCATGAGTACCAGGTCCACCTCTGGGTTCTTTTTTAGTTCTTCAATGGCCTTTTTCCCGTTGGCCGCCTTGATGAATTCCATCTCATATCCGTCCAGGGCTGTTATGACCGAATAGATGTTTCTTACGTCGTCATCGGCAATAAGAATCTTTTTACCTTTCAGGTCGGCTGCGTCATCGTTAAGTTCACAGATCCGTTCCTTAATCCTGCCGGGCAGCTTTTCAACAACGGAGTGGAGGAATAAGGCGATCTCATCGATGAGCCGGTCTGTTGACATTTCCCCCTTTGAAATCATGGCACTGGCGTATTTATTCAATTCAAAATACTGGTCTTCAGCCAGCTCCATTCCCGTGTGGATAATCACAAAGGGTTTCTTATCCTGCTCATCCAGGGATTTTAAAAAATCAAATCCGGTCATGTCGGGCAGCTCCAGATCAAGGATCATACAATCGTACGCTTTTTCATTTAGCCGTTTTAAGGCGGTTTTTCCCTTTTTCACCGAATCTATTTTTACCCCCAGGGGCCTGAACACCTGACACAGGGTCTCCAGCACAGCGGAGAAATCCCCCACGGTCAGCAAGGTTTTCCTGCCCTGGGAGAGGATAGAGCTGATCTGGAAGAAAACCCCGTTCAGATCGGAATGGGTGACCGGCTTGTTCAGATAGCCGATCACGCCTTTCTGTCCGATGTTATCAGGCTTTTCCTCTACCGACATGATATGGACCGGAATATGACGGGTACGGGGATCGGCCTTAAGTTTCTTCAGCACCCCCCACCCATTGATACCAGGCAGTTTAATATCCAAAAGAATGGCACTGATATCGGATTTCACAACAAGATCCAATCCGGTTTCACCATCCGGGACATGGATACATTTAAAGCCTTTGTCATGGCAGAAATCATAGAGGATCCGGGCAAACTTGACATCATCCTCAATGATCAGGATGGTCTTGTCTCCCGTCTTGATCTCCTGCCGGTCATCTCCAATACTGGCCGGAAGTTCCCAGGCAGGTTCTTCCTGCGGCAGGGACTCCCCGGATCCGGCAAGCCAGACATCGTCTCCCTGCTCAACGGCCTTGGCATGGGCCGGTTTCCCGTTTTCGGCCAGATGAGCCCCAAGATCCCGGGCAAGAAACAGGGTAAAAACAGAGCCTTCCTGCTCTTTACTTCGGACCTGAATCTCTCCGCCAAGAAGCCTGGAAAGCTCCCGGCAGATGGTAAGGCCTAACCCTGTTCCCCCGTACTTTCTGACAATGGTGCCGTCTGCCTGCTGAAACGCCTCAAAGATCTCCTGGTGTTTTTCCCCGGGAATACCCTTACCCGTGTCTGAAATGGAAACCCCGACCGCCTTTTCCGGTGCCAGCTTACTCATCTCAAGGGACTGATCTGCTCCCGGCGCAAAAAATCGAATCTTTATACTGCCGGTGTCTGTAAATTTAATGGCATTTGACATGAAATTTTTAATAATCTGATCCAGTTTCTGCCGGTCAGTGATCAGGGATTCGGAAAGAGCTTCATCAATGGAGATGCCAAATTCAAGCTCCTTCTCCTTTATCATCTGGGTGAACATATTCTTTATGGTGTCGACAATATCCTGATAATAGACCTTTTCAGGCCTGACCGTCTTTTTGCCGGATTCGATTTTAGAAAGGTCCAGAATCCCGTTGATCAGCTCCAGCAGGTCATTACCGCTGTCATGGATAATCCTTGCATCATTGACCTGTTTATCACTGAGGTTATGGGTTTTGTTCCTGGAAAGGTTTTTAGACAAAAGGAGCATGGAGTTGAGAGGGGTTCTCAGTTCATGGGACATATTGGCCAGAAACTCTGTTTTGTACTTTGTGGCCAGACCCAGTTGACGGGCCTTGCTTTCCATCGCGGTCTGGGACTGTTCAAGGTCCACATTGGCGTCTTCAATCCGTTTTTTCTGCTCTTCTAAGAGATCGGTTTTCTCCATAAGCTCTTCATTGGCCACCTTGAGTTCCTCCTGCTGACTCTGGAGTTCCTCTTCAGAGGCTTTGAGTTCATTGGTCTGCTGCTCCAGTTCTTCGTTGGATTGTTCCAGTTCTTCCTGCTGACTCTGGAGTTCTTCCGCCTGGGCCTGGGTCTCTTCCAGAAGCTCTTTGAGGCGAGACCTGGATTCGGCCATGTTCAGGCTGACGCCGATACCGGCGGCACCGGCATCTAAAAATTCCCGTTTATAGGCATCCAGATCATGGGTAAACCCAAGGGCGATCACTCCCTGGAGGACCTCTTCAAAGATCAGAGGGAAGACATAGATATGGGAAGGACTGGACTCCCCCAGCCCTGAAATAATATCCATAGGCACATGGTCTTCGGGTATATCTGAAAAATAGATGCTTTTCCGTTCCAGGGCGACTTGGCCTACGAGTCCTTCCCCGGACTGGAAAAGATTGTAGTTGGCAGTGCGCTCCTTATAGGCATAGGAGGCCACAAGCCGCAGCTCCTCATCTTCGGAGGTCAGGAAAAACACCCCGACCCTGCTTTGAACATAATCGGCAAGAAAATTTAAGATACTCCCTGACAGGGCCATTATGTCCTGTTCTCCGCCCATTTCCCGGCTCAGCTGGTTTAACCCTGTTTTGACCCAGTCCTCTTTTTTAATCTGGGTCTGATCCACATAAACCATACGGGCACCGGAGGTCCGGCCGTTCAGATCTGCCACCGGACTGGCGTTGTAAACAAGTTGACGGCCGGATGAGGAAAGCTGAGCTTCAACGGATTGTTTCAAACCGCTTCCCATGGCCAGAGCACAGGTGCAGTTTTCCGTCCGGCAATTGGCATTGGCAAAATGCTCATAGCATTTTGCCCCGATCAACTGGGCCTGAGACCTGCCGGCCCATTCCCGGGCCGTCCTGTTCAGGTAAAGGATGCTAAAATCATTGTCTATGATAATAAAGGGCAGGGGAATCTGATCCAGATGGCCGGACAGACTCTCCAGGATATTGTTAATACCGTTCAACAGAGTCTGCCATTTCCCCTTGAAGGGGGTTTCTTTGGATGTGGCAATCAGCCTTCCGGATGCCACATCGCCGACCATGTTTTCCACATGGGCAGCCATCTGGTTGATCACCCGGACCATCTCCACTAGAGCGGCGAAAATTCCGGTCTTTTTTCCTTCAGGTTCTGCAATATCCAGCCTGCCCTCGGCAACATCCCTGGCAATCGCCGCAATAGTGGAAGGCTCGCCCCCGACCTGACCCAGGATATCTTTGGCAATGAACATGGCATAGAAAATCCCAAGAACCAGGGATACCGCGATACAGGAGATAATCAGCGTAATGGTCTGCTTTACGGTGGCGGCATCGGCCTGTTTCCGGGTGTCCAGCAGCCGGGCCTCTTCAGCTTCGAATTCCTTGAGCAATTCTCTGAATTCGTCAAAGTAGGTTTTTCCTTTGGCCTGGCCAATGGTGGCTGCCATATCGTCCATGGTGTTGGCATGGGAGATCTCTTTTCTAAGTTCAATCAAGGGCGAGGCTCCTATCTTTTCCCATTGGCCCAGCATCGACTGGATTTCCCCCAGAAGGGCCACCTGGGGCGGATTGTCAGCCACCATTTTCTTAAGCCCCGCAACCTGTTGAGAGAATCGGTTTTTTCCCTCGTGATAGGGGGCCAGATAGGTCTCCAGGCCGGAGAGAAGATAGCCCCGCATTCCCCGCTGCATGTCAAAGGCGGATAATTGGAGGGCTGCGGCCTCTTGGATGACCTCATGGGTGTGGCTGACCCAGTCCAGGTGACTGTAAGTCTCTTCCAGATCCATGGTTCCTGATTTCCGGCCCTTCGTAAGCTCAGAGGACCGTTTGGCCAGAAGCCCTGTCTCGATTTCAATAAACCTGTCAATCTTGGCGATGAAGGTATCAAAGAGGGTTTTATCCTCCCCTTTTTCCACCACCTTTGCCAGATCGTTCATGGTTTTGGCATCCCCGATTTTGCGGCGGAGATCAATATAGGGACGGGTGATGTTTTTCTGCCACTCTTTTAAAACAGACTTTATCTCATCCAGCTTCATGACCTGCCCGGGGTTGTCGCTCACGGTCTGCCTCAGGCCCTTGAGCTCACCGAACGCGGCTGTTTCCCCTGCTTCATAGGGTCCTAGGAAGGCCTCTTTTCCGGCCAGAAGATACCCCCGCATCCCGGTTTCCATATCAATGGCATGGGACTTGAGATTCCGTGCATCCCCGATAACCTGGTAGGTATGGGAAACCCAGAGGTTGGAATCCACAATGGTCCGGATATTGACAATCCCCACCATGCCGATGATCACGGCAATCAGAAGCGGCCCCAGAACACTGATCATAATTTTGGCCCGCAGGTTCAGTTGTTTGACATTCATGGCTGCCTCCTTGTCCCCTGTCTGTTCAATATTAATAAAAAGTCGGCAATCTCTTCCGGGGGGAGAATATGATCTGCCGCCCCGGCTTTAATGGCATTTTCCGGCATCTCCCGGGCCACAGCTGTTTCCGGCGTCTGGACCAGGGTCAGACCCATCTGCTCCCTGACTTTGACCATGCCCATGGTGCCGTCGCATCCGTTCCCGGTTAAAAGAACCCCGATGAGCCGATCCTTGAAAATCCTGGCCGCAGACTCAAAAAAAACATCAATGGAGGGCCGGCTATAGTTAACTTTTTCATCCAGGCTCAGGGAAAAGACCCGGTCGTTGTCAATATAAAGATGAAATCCCGGCAGGGCCACATAGATGGTTCCCCCGGCAGCCACCTCAAGCTGGCCGGCCTCTTTAACCCTCAAGGAACAGAGGTCGGACAGGCGTTGGATCAGAAAGACTCCGCCCCCCTCCTTGATGTGAAGGACAACCACCACAACCATTGGAAAATCCTCCGGCAGCGGGGCCAGTATCTGCTGTACGGTCTCGAATCCCCCGGCGGAGCAGCCAATAATCACGGCCTCATATCTTTTTTCAGATGCAGTCGCCATTGAGTCCTGTCTTTCTATAGATTCTTAGTTTGCGGTCAGCCGGTTCAAATTCCTTTGAAACACTTGAAAAATCCAATCTTTCCTTGGTGCCTAAAACCAGCAGCCCGTTATGGGTAAGGCTGCGGCTAAACAGTTCCAGCACCCTGTCCTGCAGATGTTTGTTAAAGTAGATAAGTACGTTCCTGCAGACAATCAAATGCATGCAGTTGAACACCGTGTCCGTTGCCAGATTATGGGTTGAAAAGGTAATGTTCTTCTTCAGCCAGGCCGGGAGAATGGCCTTCCCGTATCTGGCATGGTAGTAATCGGAAAACGAGGCCTTTCCCCCGGATTTCTTGTAATTGTCCGTTCCCTGCTGAATGGCCTCTATGGGGTAGATGCCCTGTTTGGCAATCTCAATGGATTGGGAATCCATGTCCGTGGCATAGATATTGGACCTCTCGTAAAGCCCCTCTTCTGCCAGGAGAATGGCAAAGGAATAGACCTCTTCCCCTGTGGCGCACCCGGCATGCCAGATATTGATCCTCGGAAATGAGGATAAAAAGGGAATAATGCGTTTACGGGCCTCCCTGTAAACCGCAGGATCCCTGAACATCTCAGTCACGGAAACACAGATCTGATTGATAAAATGATCAAAGAGATCCTCGTCTCTGAGGATATCCGGAATGATACGGGAGATCTGCTTATACCTTGCTTTGATCATGAAATTATGGATCCTCCGGGTCAGGGACGGGCAGGCGTAGTCCCTGAAATCATACCCGTATCTTAAATAAACCGCGTCAATGAGCAACTGGGTCTCTATCTCGGATAGATCCCCGGTCTGGTGGTTTAGTCGGTTTGGTGATAATTTAGAATCCATTAATCTCACGGTTTCTCTTTTGTACCGACCCACAGGACCACTCCCTGTGGGTCGGTGTTTTTATTTTTTAAAGTTAATTTCTAGAACTCCTTGAACGCGTCCTCCTCGTCATCAAAGGGGATGACCTGGTCCGGGCGAACCTCTTTCACCCCTTCCGGCTTCCGTGCCAGTTTGGCCTTCTTAACAGTTTTTGTTCCAAAGGCCTGGCCGGTCTGGGAAATGGCAGGTATATCCGAGTGAACACTCTTCTCGCCCTCAACAATCTCAAGCATGATACCGACCTTGCTTCTCAACTCGCTGGCCTGGGAAGAGAGTTCCTCGGTTCCGGCGGCGTTCTGCTGGACCACGGTGTCCATATCCGAAACGGCCGCAGACACTTGATTAATACCGTCGGCCTGCTCCTGTGAAGCAGAGCTGATTTCAGCCACAAGGCTACCGACCTTTGTGGAACTTTGCGTGACCTCATTAAAGGCCTCATTGGTTCTTGCCACAAGATCGGCCCCCTCATTCACCTTTTTCACGGTCCCTTCGATGAGTTCCGACGTGTTCTTGGCAGCATCAGCCGCCCTCATGGCAAGGTTTCTGACCTCATCGGCCACAACGGCAAACCCGGCCCCGGCTTCGCCGGCCCTGGCAGCCTCAACCGCGGCATTCAACGCCAGAAGGTTGGTCTGGAATGCGATTTCATCAATGGTCTTTACGATCTTGGACGTCTCTTCACTGGCCTTGGATATCTCTTCCATGGATCGGGTCAGTTCTTCCATGGAGCTATTGGCGTCTACCACCACCCGGTTGGCATCCTGCATCAGGGTATTGGCCTGGCTGGCATTCTCTGCATTGTTTTTGGTCATGCTGGAAATCTCTTCCAGGGACGAGGAAGTCTCTTCCAGGCTGGCTGCCTGCTCTGAGCTGCCTTCGGCAATCTGACCGCTGGCGGCGGAAACCTGGTTGGAACTTGAAGTCAGAGAATCTATGACCTCCTGGAACCGCTCTTTAACGGTGTTCAGCTCGCCGGTACTAAAGGTTTTCAACCCCTGGAATATGGCTTTAAAAGGACTGGCAACGGAGTTTGCCAAGAAAAGGGAGACCAGAAGCGCCAAGACAATGGCCAGGACAATACCGCCCCCGATCATGTACACAGAACTTGTTGCGGTTTTCTCGGCATCGGCCTTGCGCGAGTTCATAAGGGTCTGCTCCCGTTCCACAAAGGTGCCCACCTGGCCCCGGAATTTGTCAAAATAGGCTTTGCCCCTGGCCTCGCCGATCAGGTCGGCCATATCATCCATGGTCTTGGCATCCCCGATCTGTCGTCTCAGGGCGATCTGCACCTCGGTCACATCTTTTTTCCAGGCAGCGATATTGGACTGCACCTCGGCAAGGAGCTTTACCTGGGCCGGGTTGTCATTGACGGTCCCTGACAGGGAGGCTGTAAGTTCGTTAAATTGTTTGCCCCCGGCCTTGTAGGGATCTAAGAATCCTTCCTTTCCTGCCAGAAGATATCCCCGCATACCGGTCTCCATATCCACGGCAGACGCCACGATGGTATTGGCCGTCTCAATCACGTTCCTTGTATGGGTGACCCATTTTACGGTCTGGGCAATCAGTTTCCGGTTCTCTGCCGCTTCTTTAGTGACATTAACCACATCGGCCTGGCGCTGGGCCATCAGTCCTGCTTCCCTTTTGATAAAGGTGGCCATCTGCCCCCTGAACTTGTCAAAATAGGTTTTCCCCCTGGCCTTTCCCACTTCAAACACCACATCTGCCATGTCCGCTGTACCGTTGACCACCCGGCGTCTCAAACGAATCATGGGCTCTGTGATATCCTTTTGCCAGGCGTTGATATTGGTCTTCACCTCAGCCAGGAGTCTGACCTGGGCCGGGTTGTCGTTTACGGTCTGGGACAGGGAGGCCACCAGTTCCTCAAAGGATTTGCCCCCGTTTTTATAGGGATCCAGAAATCCCTCCTTACCGGAGAGCAGGAATCCCCGCATGCCGGTCTCCATGTCCACCCCTGCCGCAATAATGTCATTGGCCGCGGCAATGACTTTACGGGTGTGGTCCACCCAATTATTGTTATCTGTAATCCGCTGGGCCAGTTCCTCGTTCTTTGCCATGGCCTCATCGGCCTGGGCCTGACGCTCATTCATCAACACGGTTTCCCTTTTGATGAATTCGGTAATCTGTCCCCTGAACTTGTCAAAGAAGGCCTTTCCCTTGGCCTGACCCACGAGGTGCGCCATGTCATTCATGGTCTGGGCTTCGCCGATCTGCCGCCGCAGTTCAATGGTCGGTTCCGTTACATCTTTCTGCCAGGCATCCATATTTGTCTTGACCTCGGTCAGAAGCTGAACCTGGGCCGGGTTGTCATTTACCGTTTTGGACAGGGAGGCGATCAATTTGTAAAAATTTTCCCTTCCCCCTTTGTAGGGATCCAGGAATTCTTCCTTGCCGGCCAGAAGATACCCCCGCATCCCGGTTTCCATATCCACACCCGATGCGATAATATCATTGGCCGTGGCAATGACCACATGGGTATGGTCCACCCATTTATTGGACTGGGTCAGCTCCTTGTTGGCATTTATGCTGACAAGGCCCAATATCACCATTAAAACCAGGGTGACACAGCTGCCCAGGATAATTTTTAATTTCAAACCCAAACGCTTAAACATGTTTTCCCCTCCTGATTTGTAATTTTTCAGGCGACTTCTTGAAGCTGTGTCACCTCTTCCCGGTTTAATACCTTGTCAATATTCAACAGCATCTTGACCCCGCCCTCTATCTTAGCCATGCCCAGGATATAGTCGGTTTCCAGCCGGGTGCCGAATGTGGGGGCATCCTCGACATCCTCCTCTTTTATATTCAGGACTTCGGAAACAGAATCCACCACTATGCCCACAAGGACGATCTCAGCCTCTAAATCGATCTCCACCACAATGATGCAGGTTCTTTCGTCATAATCTTCAGACTTCATGCCGAACCTGAGCCGAAGGTCAATAATGGGGATCACCTTGCCCCGAAGATTAATCACCCCCTTCACAAATTCAGGGGTTCTGGGCACGGTGGTGATCTGCATCATTCCGATGATCTCCTTGACCTTTAGAATACCGATGCCGTACTCCTCGGATTCCAGGGTAAAGGTCAGGTATTTGCCCGTTGTAATGGTTGTGGCTTTGATTGCCTCATCCATTGCATTCATTGCCTGGGATGTACTGGCCATGACTACCTCCTTTCAAAGTGTTGTTTTTTTCATACCGGGTTAATATTTTTTCCATGACCAGGCGGATCTCCCTGAAATCACTGTCAATATAAGAGACATACCTTGGCACCAGTTTTGCCCCCTTTGAAAAGGTTTCCTGGGAATGGTCCGGCAGGATCAGTATCGTGGGGATATCGGTCAGCAGATCTTTGAGCAGGACCACATTCATCAGTTCGTTCCGGCTGGCGGTAATTATGATGACGATCATCTGCCCACGGCAGAATTTTCTTAACCGGTTGGAAAGTCCGTCGATGGTGGCATGTATCTCTACGGATTCCCCGGAGATCAGATCCTCCATGGAACTGACAATCTCGTGACCTTTTTTTTCACTTTTTCCGTAATAGACAACAAGTTTCATATGCATGCTCTTCAAAAGGATGAATGTCGCCCGAATATTTTATAGAATCTGAAAATAATTTGGTAAAGGGACCGCGAAAAAATAACTTCACATAGTCTGTTTGCAAAAACCCTTAAAACATTGGGTATTTTGCAAACAGAACGTGAACTAATTATTGCGCGACCCCTAAGTAAAATATCCGGGCAGGTGTAAACGGCTGGTCTCCCTCTAAGCTATAATCAAGAATTATGCCGTCCTTGACAAACAAAAGAAAATCATAAAACTCATCATAATATCAATGAGTTAATCCTGACTTCAGAGTGCGACTAAAAATTGATACACGCTTGGGGAGATATTATAATCAAGACGATTCTTAATATTAAGACGGTTCTGTCAATATTTTAAGACAGATTCGGGGTTAGGCGGCGTATCAAAAATAAACCACCCAGGTAATTGGCGTGACATTTCCAAAGACAGCTATCCGTTTATGAGAGTCTCTTTTGCCTGGGCGATTTTAATTTGATGTCACGCCTTATTTCCCGGATTACCGCCGGGATAACCGGTATTTTTTTAGCCGTGCATAAACCATGGCCCTTGACAGGCCGGATATTTTGCACATTTTCGGAATATCGCCGGAGGTATAGGCGATAAGGGATTTAAAATAGGAGATTTCAGTCCTCTGAATTAAATCCTTAATTGGGGGAAGCTCGGTCACAGGATCTGGTACCTGAGAAAGGAGAGGGGCATTTTTTTTATCAACAGAACTGCGGACGAGAGAGATTCGCATCTGCTTAGGCAGATGAACGGGGAACAGGGTCTCTTCACCCTGGGCAGCTGCCACGGCACTGTCCAGAATATTGACCAGTTCCCTTGTATTGCCCGGCCATTGGTAGTTATGTAAAGCGCTGAGGAACTCTGGAGAACACTCTTTAATTGACAGTCCGTACCGGTCATAGGACCGGGCCAGATAAAATGCCACTAACTCTTCAATATCTGTTTTATGAGTTCGCAGAGGCGGAAGCTCCAAATGGATTGAATTCAGACGATAGTAAAGGTCTTTACGAAATTTCCCCGCGGCAACCATCTGCTCAAGGTCCTGATTTGTGGCGGAAATAAGTCTGAAATCACTGGAGAATTCCTGCCGGGCTCCCATTGGCCTGAACCGATGCTCCTGAAGTACCCTTAAGAATGATCTCTGGGCAGTCAGCGGCAGTTCGCCGACTTCGTCCAGAAAAAGAGTCCCCTTATCTGCAATACGGATCAGACCGGTTCCCTCATTGACGGCACCGGTAAAAGCGCCTTTTTCATGGCCGAACAATGTGCTCTCCAGAAGCGTCTCCGTCAGGATACCGCAGTCCACGACCACAAAGTCTCCCCGGCGGTTTTGACTGCTCTCATGGATGGCTTTGGCAAAAAGTTCTTTCCCGGTGCCGGTCTCTCCCGTGATCAGGACATTGACCGTGTTGGCCGCCGCCTTTGCAGCCGTGTCAAGGCTGGTCTGCATTAGAATACTGCTGCCAACAATACTATTCCGTTGCAGCACCCTGGGTTCACTGGTATTCCGTTTCTGCTTTCTGTATTGAAGGGCACGCAGAAGCTGAAGTTTCAGGGTTTTAAGGGAGATCGGTTTTTCCAGATAATCCCAGGCCCCGTATTGGATGGCGGATTCGGCCCCGTCCGGATCGGGAAAAGAGGTCATGATGATGACCAGGGCAGATACGGGTATATTTTCAATATCCATTAAAAATTCCAGACCGTTTCCGTCCGGCAGCTGTACATCCAGAAAAATCACGTCAAACTCATGCTCCCGGACAAATCCATATCCGTCTTCCAGAGAGTATCCGCAGGCCACCCTGTGGCCCATGCGCTCAAAGAATTTAGACAGGGTAAAGACCACCCCCTTGTCGTCATCAATGATCAGAATATTTGCAATCTTTGCCGAATTCAATCCAGCATCTCCCTAACGGTGGATAGTAAAATATTTCTATCGATGGGCTTGGTAATGATCCGGTAGATACCAAGCTCCATCAGCTTCTCTTTCTGCTTCTGTTGAATGATGCCCGTACAAAGAATAAATTGCATATCCGGGCGAATTTTTTTCATCTCACGTACAAGCCTGTCCCCCATCATCTCCGGCATGGTCAGATCTGTGATCACCAGATCAAACTCAGACGGGGATTGAGAAAATTTACCCAGGGCAGCGGGGCTGTTTCCACAGACCAGAAGGTGGTAACCGGCCCTGGAAAGAATAACATTCAAGACTTTCCTGACGGCCGGCTCATCATCGACAACCAGAATTCTTTCATCGCCCTGCATCGAGTCTTCAGGAACGGGGAAAACCTTAGGGACTATCGGGGTATCCGGTTTCCGGCACGGGAAATAGACCCGAAACTTGGAGCCCTCCCCCAACCGGCTCTCCACTGTGATCGCGCCGCTCAGGCTGCGCATCAGGCTGTGAACCATGGACAACCCCAGGCCTGTGCCCTGATTCCTTGATTTGGTTGTAAAATAGGGTTCAAATACTTTAGGGATATCTTCTTCGGATATTCCGGTACCTGTGTCGGCAATGGAGAGACAGACATATTCATTGGCAGATATGCCCCAGGCGGGAATGCTGTCCTTTTGAAGCACCTTGCGCTTAAGGTTTATAGTCAGGATACCGCCTGTTTCCTCCATGGCATGAAAGGCATTGGTGACAAGATTCATGATCACCTGATGGAAGTGAATGGCGTCGGCATCAATCTCCCCGATATTATTGGGAAATTTTTCAATGAGTTTTATGGACGAGGGAAGGGTTGATTTAAAAAGCGTCAGGGCCTCTTTGACAACCGGGAGAACAGCAATCGACGAAGAGGGCGTTATCCGCTTGCGGCCAAATGTCTGTATCTGTTTCACCAGTTCCCTGGCCCGGGTACCGGCGTTTAAAACCTCATGCAAAAAGGCCTTGTTCTCCCTGGACAAGTCATCTTCCAAAAGCATTTCGGTAAGTCCGATGATGGGGGATAGAATATTGTTGAAATCATGGGCAATTCCGCCGGCCAGCAGACCGATGGCTTCAATTTTCTGGGATTGAAAAAGACGCTCCTTTGCAAGTTTTAGATCCTTCCAGGCCAGGTGTTCGGCAAGGGCATGGGCCAGCTGGGCAATAATTCTTTCAAGCATCAGGATCCGGTCCAGGGAAAACCGATTCGGCCTGGAATCATTCATCTGGACCAGCCCGAGTATTTTATTTCGGGTGATCAGCGGAATAAGGGCCACGGATTCATATCCGGATTTATAGCATTGGTTCCGGGTACGGGTTTGTCTGTCTTCATCCGTGGTCGTTGCCAAAAGCTGTGTAGTGCTGTTGGTCCAGAAGCTTCCGTGTTCGGTAAAGAATGAAAGACTCGGATCAAACCGACGGGAAAGGATGTTGCCGCACATACATTCCAGCTGCACCATGCCGGCCTTATCCCGGATCAGTTCGCCCTGTCTGTTTCGTGTACAAAGGGCGTTTTCAAGCCGGATAAACGCCTTTGGGAATCCCTTGGTTACATAATAGGGATAGTCACTGCCGTTTTTCAGACGGATACCGCAGGCTTCCATATCCAGCCACTCTTTTATAAACCCTGTGACAACCTGTGTCAGATCATGGATATTCCGGGCCTGGCTGACCAACCCTGAAATTTCCACGGACTTTTCCCGCTCCTCTAAAAACCTGCGGTGTTGACTGCGGCGATTTTCAACCTCTTTTTCAAGTTGGCGCTCCAATCGGGTGATTTTGATCGCCAATCTGTTGTGCTCGGGTGTAGATGACATGGATGCATCCTTAGCCTTGCCAGATGTTATTTACGGATCGTCTATGTTTTACGAAATATCCTTCGTAGGTTTTATCTATAAAAAAATGATAACAAACGGACAATCCAGGCATTCCTCAAGATAAATCAGGATAAAACATGCCGTGCCTTTTTGTCAAACTCAAATCCGCAATTCTAATTATGGATGTATGTATAAAAATGCGAGAGCGGCGGGAGCATGAAATAAATAAACACCATTCGGGGACTATTTTTATTGAAGGTCGGAATGGTGCTTGATTTTGATTCATCCTGCTATAGGTTTATGGCACTTGTGTTGTAAACACATTAATTTAAGACAAGGGATGCAACCCATGACGCTTTTATTCTTTTATATATTTCTGGCCCTGTTCTTTTCTTTCCTCTGTTCCCTGATGGAAGCCGTATTCTTAAGCATCCCCTATTCCTATATCGCCCTGGTGGATAAAGAGAATAAAAAGGACGGGCAAAGGCTCCATCGTCTCAAGGCAGATACGGACAAATCCCTGTCCGCCATTCTCAGCCTTAACACCATTGCCCATACGGTGGGGGCAGCCGGTGCCGGTGCCCAGGCCACAGCCGTATTCGGGAACCAGTATGTCGGGGTCATCTCTGCTATACTTACCTTGTTGATCCTGGTGGTTTCCGAAATTATTCCCAAATCCCTGGGAGCCTCGAATTGGCGCAGGTTAGCCAGGCCTGTGGCCATTAGCCTCGATGTTCTGATTATAATGATGTTTCCCTTTGTATGGATGTCCCGGTACATTACCAGGATATTTACATCCAAAGAAAAATCCGACGTGTTCTGCAAGGAAGAATTTACTGCCATGGCTGAACTGGGGGAAAAATCCGGAAAGCTCAAAAAGCAGGAGGGCAGAATATTAAGAAGCCTATTCCGATTCAACACCTTACGCGTGGAAGATATCATGACCCCGAGAACCGTAGTGCTTGCCCTGAGAGAAGATATGGCAATCCGGGAAGTGGTCCGGGACCATCCGGATATGATTTTTTCCAGGATCCCGGTTTTCCAGGAGTCCATTGACCGGATCACAGGCTATGTGATGAAAGATGAAATCCTGGAATCCTCATCCAGGGATGAGCACGACAAACCCGTATCCGCATTGAAGAGAGAGATTCACAGGGTACCTGAAACCATGCTTCTTCCCGATCTTTACGACATCCTGATCACCCAGCGGGCCCATCTTTGCGTGGTCAATGACGCCTATGGCGGCACCGCCGGTATCGTGACCATGGAAGATGTGGTGGAGACCTTACTGGGGATGGAAATCATGGATGAACTGGATGTCACCACAGATATGCAGGCCCTTGCCCGGTCCCAGTGGCAGAAACGCATCAGGCAGTCTGAGGGATAAGCCGGCGGGCAAGCCAACGGATAGATCGTCAGATGTCATCACGGTACCCGGCGGTCAGCCCTTCTGCAGTTTCCATCCCAATGCCACGGGCCGTTGTTTTCCCATCCTTGATCCAGGCAAGTGTATACTGGCTCCCCTGTTTTTGAATCTTAAGATCCCGCTGGGCCTGAAAATTTCCCCCACCATCAAAGTACTTTATGATGTATTCACCTGCAAAGCCCTCAGCAGGTCCGCCGGTGGCAACACCGATGCCCCCGACTCCGTCCGAATGACACCAAACAGCGTTTAGTGTACCAGGGCTCTCCCCTTTGGTATAAACGACAACCCCTATATTCATTACTTCTTTTTCCTCTTCCTTAAAATAGCCTACGTATAGTGCGAAATACAACAATCCTGTCATTTCACCATCCAAACCAGCTTGAACTTCAGATCGATAATAGTTTGAAATATTAGCAATTATTTATTAAATCCATCTATTCTATATTATATCTTCCTTGACAATCTCCAGATTCAAAAATAGACTGCTATCGCTGAATGAGATATATAAAAAAGGGAGGTACAATGCAAATATAAAAAACAGTCCCCTGCATAGACCAGATCCTTGTTCGCGTGATACATCGCAGACCTTGCCCGGCAATCAACCCACTCAATCCCTGGGGTCCACAGGCAGATATCAGCTATATAACCCGCCTGCCTCACATCCGGACCCGACGGGTCCAGCGGATCCGGGAAAATCAATCAAAATCGTTAAGCGTTTCCAATACAGCATCTATAAATTCTGAGGAGGAAGGAAATGAAAAAATTCAAGGACATCAAACTCAGCGTCAAATTGATCACCGTTGGTATGATCGCAGTACTTATCCCCATGCTCATTGTCGGCTATATCTCTGTGAGTACGGCATCAAAAGCATTAATGGAATCAGGGCAGCATTCCACATACAGGATTGCCCAGGACCTTGCCCTGACCACGGAACTCTTTATGACCGAAGAGATAAAATTTGCCCGGGAACTGGCTTTGATTCCTGATGTGCAGGAAACCGTCAACCAGGTGGCTGAAAGCGGGTTGGCCAATGCCATGGACCCGGTGACGGCTCTGGACACCATTTTCAAAAAGCACCATGAAATTATCGGGGCGGATTATGATCTGTTCTTTATCACGAATGCCTCAGGCGCCATTATTTCAGACAGCATGAACGGGGCATTGCGGACAAAAAAAATCAACGTGGGAGATAGGGCCTATTTCAAAGGGGCAAAATTATCCGGAGAGCCGGTGATCGGGCCGCCTATCAAATCCAGGGCCAGCGGAAAATCCGTTGTGGCCATTGCCGTTCCGTTAAAAGATGCCTCCGGTAAGTTTGCAGGGGTGTTATGCTCTGTGCTCAAACTGGATGCCCTGTCCTCAAAACTGACCACGGTGAAGATCGGTGAGACCGGTTATGCATTCATGCTGAACTCGGAGGGGATTCTCATCGCCCATCCGAATACTGAATTTCTATTCAAGCTGAACATGAACACCGTTAAAGGCATGGAAGAGGTCAGCCGGATGATGATAGCCAAAGAGTCGGGCTATGCATCCTATGTATTCGAAGGGGTTAAAAAAGTGGCCGGATTTGCCCAGGTTACCATGACGGGATGGAGTATCGGCGTGACCCAGAATCATTCGGAACTCATGGCTCCGGTCACAAAGATGGTGATCTATAACCTGATTGCAGGCCTGATTGTTCTGGTTATCGTAGGCGGATTTATCTTCCTGGCCGCCCTGACCATTATCACCCCCATCAATAAGGCCGTGGCCGGCCTGAAAGATATTTCCGACGGTGACGGAGATCTCACCAAACGGCTGAGCGTCAGCGGCAGGGACGAGGTCGGAATCCTCTCCTACAGGTTTAATGCATTTGTTGACAAACTTCACACCATGATATCGGATATTACCAAAGGGGTGGATACCCTGTCTGCCTCATCAGAGAAGCTTACAGCCATCTCCGAAGAAATGTCCTCAGGTGCCGTACAGACTACAGACAAAGCCGGTACTGTGGCAGCGGCATCCAAGGAGATGACCGCCAATATGACTTCAGTCTCGGCTGCCATGACCCAGTCTTCCGCCAACATCAACACGGTTGCAGGCGCTGCCGAAGAGATGAATGTCACCATCAATGAAATTGCAAAAAATGCAGAGAAGGCCAGGGACATCTCCGCCACCGCCGTTCTAAAGGTTGAGGCCTCCACCGGCAAGATGGGGGAACTCGGGGATGCCGCTCAGTCCATCGGCCAGGTCGTCGAAACCATTACAGATATCTCCGAGCAGGTCAATCTGCTGTCCCTGAACGCCACCATTGAGGCGGCCCGAGCAGGAGAGGCCGGCCGGGGATTCGCCGTGGTGGCCAATGAAATCAAGGAACTGGCAAACCAGACCTCCAACGCATCCATGGATATCAAGGATAAAATCGATAACATTCAGGACAGCTCATCTGCCACCCTGGACGGCATGATGGAGATCTCCCAGGTCATCACCGATGTCAACGACATTGTCGCCACCATCGCCGCTGCCGTGGAAGAACAATCCTCTGCCGTCCGTGAAATTGCAGAAAATATCTCCCAGGCCTCCACAGGCATTGAAGAGGTCAACCAGACGGTCAACCAGAGTTCCACAGCCTCCCGTGATATTTCAAACGACATCACTGAGGTGAACCAGGCATCCCGGCAAATGGCGGACCGCAGTGAACAGGTCCAGTCAAGTTCAGGCGAGCTGTCGCAGCTTGCAGCCCAACTGGATAAAATGGTGGGCCGCTTTAAAATTTAATACTGGCTCAATCTAAAAAAACCCTGCGGCCGTATGGAACGGTTGCAGGGCTTTTTTTCCAGGACAAGCGCCTGTATTGTTAGGAATCGTTACAAAATAACTTGATCTAAATACCCTGAAGGGCAGAAACTTGTTTCCAAAACCCCTTAAATGGGTATTTTTACAAAAGACCCTAACTAGGTATTTTGAAAACAAAAGATCAAGTAATTTTGGAGCCGATCCTTAGCTCTTCTTTGGCCCACCTTTACCCATAAATGGAATTTGGCCGACCGAACCAAGTCCGGTAATCTTTTATGTTAGCGGTGGTGGAAGACGCGTGGCAAAAGGGGTTTTGGCAAGCACCTTTCTCGTGGTTTCACTCATGTTTAAATAGTCATCAATAGCAGCGCGGACCTTGTCCGGATTTCTCCGATTATGTATGATTTTATATGCCTGGATATGGGGAACGCCAAGCTCGTTGATAAACACCCGCTGATTTGATTTCATACTGGTGGGAACAAAGAACCTATATCCATGGGAGGTTCCTCCTTTGCCGGTCAGTTTCGGGTTGCCGGAGATCAGGCTGCAGGTGCCGATGATGGCGGTATCCGGCAATAACTTTGACAATAGTTCCGCCTTTGATTTTTTGGGAAAAGTCTTCCACTGTGAGACTGAAAACAGATTCGTCCCCATAAAATCCATTTGAGAAAGCCCTGTCTTGCACGCTCGCAGATCCACCACTGAGATATTATGCCCAACAGCCCTGAGACCTTCTACAACAAGGGCAATATCCTGTATTGTCAGCTGCTCACCGTTCTTGTCTCCGCCGATATAAGGCCGCCCAGTGTTACCGTGTCCGTCAAAAATGATATCTGTAAAATTTGCACCATCCTTCTGGGCCTGGGTTATCATTGCCTTAAACGTATAAGACCAGCTTTGTTTATTTTCAAACTTTCCCACACGGCCAAGGGGATCGGTGGTAAAATCCTGGCCATACCCTTTCACCTTGGGGGCATTTGGCCGGAACATTGGATCCCGGGCATAAACCCGGTACTTTGGATCCCGGGCGGCAAGGCTGCAATGACCGCCGCTGAGCTCCATATAGGGACCTGTAACCAATACATGGGGGTGCCATTCTCCCTTTAGAAGCTTAAAAAAATTTTTCCATCTTTTTTGAATTTTAATCGTATCAACAGCTGCTGAGGGGAGACCAACAAGGGTAAGGGCTGTAAGGATGTTGTTACGCCACCTATTCTGATTCTGTCTTTCGGTTGTTAGAATTTTCCCCGTCTTGGTCTGATATGCATACATCTTAACACCATCCTTTTCACAAACGAGCCGGCCGACTTAATATTACTTCCGAAGCAAGACAGCAAGTGCGATTTTTAGGAAACTTGAATAAAAATTTTAAAATATAATCAAATGCTTAACTAAAATCACTATCTGCGTTACGCTGAAAAAAAACATAGTACAAAAATTTAATTTTTGTCAATTAAAAATAAAGTATGCAGGTAAAAACCGGCAATAAGATGCCACCCTGACAGACACTACTTTAACAGGGCCCATTCAGCAGGATCCACGTTGGGCCTGTTTTTTTTAAGATCTGTTTTTTTAAGATCTTGACTATTCACTCTTGCGATTCTATTTTATAACAAACGTTCGAAATAAAAAAGTTAAGAGACAAAGGATCGCCATGCCGAAAATTGTTGATCATGATCATATCCGTGGAAAAATATTGGAACGCTGTTTCAGCATTTTCAGCAGCAAAGGGTATTCAAACGTCTCTATCAGGGAAATTGCAAAGAAAACCTGTACATCCACCGGTACCCTGTATCACTACTTTAAAAATAAAGAGGATATCCTTGAGCAGTTGTTTATTTATATCCGGAAAAAGAATTTCAACCGCTATCTTAAAATGATTGAAGGTATTGATTCGGTTGAAGAACGCCTGGAACTGATAACAAACTTCTGGAAAAATCATATTGAAGAATATCAGCACCTGATATTGCTGGCCATTGATTATAAGCGGACCAAATCCGGCGAAGATGCCATCCACGGGTTTCATGATTTCATGGAATTTTATATCAATGCCCTGTCCGAAACCCTGAGCATATCCATCCAGACAGCAAAGATGCTGGTTACCTATCTTACGGGACTGGTACTGACGTCTCTACTGGTGCCCGGTATCATAAAGGCAGATGAACAGATCAACCACCTCCACGAACTCCTCCGGCTGCAGCAGGAGGGAATCAAATAACAGTTCTAAGCCACGACCGGTCAACCTGAGAAGGAGATAACGTGAAAGCAATCGTTTATAATCATTATGGAAAACCTGATGTTCTTGAAGAACAAGAAGTAGGCATTCCGGCTTTGACGCCGGATAAAATTCTAATCAAAGTATACGCAGCTGGCGTCAATCCCAAAGACTGCCTGGTGAGAAAGGGAAAATTCCGGCTTTTTACGAAAAAAGATTTTCCCAAACAGCTGGGTTATGATTTTGCAGGAGTTGTGGTTGAGACAGGCGTTGGGATTGACACCGTTAAACCGGGAGCCCCCGTCTATGGAATGCTCAACGGCTGGACAGGCACCACCTATGCAGAGTATCTCATTGCCGGGCCTGACGAGCTTTCCTCTATGCCCGACAATCTCACTTTTGCCCAAAGTGCTGCAGTACCCTTAGCCGCCCAGACAGCATTACAGGCCCTCAGGGATATCGGCAGAATC
>PIVQ01001333.1 GCA_003354055.1 Desulfobacteraceae bacterium
GATCATGATCCCGGTTTCTTTTTAGAGGGGATGGACCTGTTAACCGCCGGGAATTATGCCCAGGCCGAAAGCCGGTTCCGGCAGGTCATAAAGCTTAACCCCGAACATGCGGCTGCCATTCACATGTTAGGGGCAGCCTTCTTTCACCAGGGGTTTATCTCTCCGGCCCAAAAATGCATGGAACGCTCCATCCGCCTTCACCCGGGAAATCCCACCTGGTATGATAATCTGGCTGTTCTTCTGGACCATGCAGGCCAGCCGGGCGCAGCAGAAAAACACCGTCGCCAGGGCAAAAAAATTGCCAAACAAACCAATTACATTCCACAGACCCCTATAGATTGAAAATTGTATTTTGTAACCATTGAATCACACCTGGTCTAACCAAGGCTTTATTTATACTGGTTTTATTCAGGTTTTATCCTGTTGGTCCCTGTATCCATTGTGGCATGCCGGGGTATCAATTGCATTCAGAAACCTCTTTTTAATGCAGTTTTATTTTCCAAATGATTTCTGAATTAAACACTTCAAAGCTAGGAGGGATTCACACATGACCGATCCGTTTATTGGTGAAGTAAAAATGGTGGCGTTTAACTTTCCACCCAAATACTGGGCATTCTGCAACGGACAAGAGATACAGACCAATCAGAACCCAAGCCTTTATTCCATATTGGGCACCTTTTACGGGGGTAACGGCACAACCCATTTTAAGCTGCCGGATTTACGGGGGCGTACCCCATTGGGTTTCGGCACCTCCCTGTATTTTGGGACCTCATATGCCCTTGGAAACAAATCAGGCCTGCCAAGCGTTGCCATGGCTGGTACACAACTGCCCGGCCACACTCACCCGGTAACGGCCAAATGCGATGCATCCGCAACCCCGGATCCTGCAGAACCCTATGCAGACCAGAACACGGCGGAAGGGCATATCCCGGCCTCAATGCCCTTAGCCACAGCTGCTCCCTTTTCAAGCGACACAGCAACCCTGACAGAGCTTGCACCCGCTGCTGTGGGAAACACCGGGAACGGTACAGCCCATAATAATACCCAACCCAGTCTGGCTGTCCATTTCTGTATTTCCCTGCAGGGTCTTTATCCCTCACGCAGCTAAGGATCGGCTCCAAAATTAACCAAACCATAACCACGGGAGAAAAAATATGTCTGAAGGATTTGTTGGAGAAATTCGTATGTTCGGGGGAAATTTTGCCCCCCGTTGCTGGGCACTTTGCAAAGGGCAGATTATCGCTACTGCAAATAATGATGCCCTGTTTTCATTGCTTGGTACTATTTACGGAGGAGACGGA
>PIVQ01001334.1 GCA_003354055.1 Desulfobacteraceae bacterium
GCACGGAGGTTATCCAGGTTTGCCTGATAGTCCGAAGGATCAATTTTAAAAAGTATCTCTCCTTTGGCAATGGTTTTTCCCTGTTTAAATTCGGGATGGGTGTATACGATCCGGCCTGAGACCTCGGCAGAGAGCCTGACCGTGGTAACAGGTTCAGCCACCCCGAATCCCTTGAGAAGGGTATGAACGGTTTCGGGAACCGCCTCTTTAACCGAGACCCGGAGCACCATTTCCTTTACGCTGCCCTTATGGGGTTTTTTCTTCTGGGAAGAAAAATAGATCATGGTCATGACGCCCAACCCGATGACAATAAAGCTGAGTATCAGACGGGTCGCAAGTCTCGGACCGGGTTGTTTTTTGTTATCTGTTCCCATGTATCGGGCTCCTGAGGTTAAGAATAGCCGCTGTTACTCATAGCATTTACCACAAATGCTATCAAATCTTCAAATTGGGTTTTCATGACATAGCCGCCGATTTCCGTCAAGATCAAGATTGACAAATCCTTGGTCCAGCCCCATCTTCTCCCTTATTTAATTACCGGCAATTTCCAAAGTTTTTTGCTCCGCGGAAATCCAAAGGAGACAACATGGGCACCTGTCAAAGACACAGCACAAGGCAGACCCCGTACCGCTGCGCCAAATATGAAGTTTACCAATGCAAAGAGTGTCTTAGGTGCAAAGATCCCAAACTCTATTGCAAACACAGGCCATCCTGTGCCATTTATATGATAACCGAGCGGGGAATGGACCCCGATGCCTGATAAAGTTCCGGCAGATGCAACCCGGTACAGGATAAGTTAACACCAAAATAATTTAATACAAATCAAAAAAACAATACCATGAAAAAAGACAGCCACCAATTTATTCAGGAGTACAAAGGCCTGGGCGCCTTTGGCATGAGCCGTGAAACCGATGAAGAAACCGTTCAATTTTACCTCCAGAAATTCAGTGAAGACACCTTTATGAAAACGCTTTTACCAAGACTCAGTGATGCTGAACTGGAAGAGATCTACCTTTGGGTCAACACTCATCTAAAAAAACATATTTCCGAAGATGAGTATCACGGCTTGTTTTTAAAGGATCGATAGGATTTATTGTCGGTATTGGTAAGTTACGGTAAATAACCGCTTATTATCCTGCATTCTCCTTGACAGGGTGAAAAGATTGACATATCTCCACCGTTATTGCTTATACACCCCATCCAATCAAAGGAGAAATACGACAATGACTTCAAAGAAACTGATATCCGGCCTCATGGCTGCACTGTTTGTAATGGTACTTTCAACGGCTGCCATGGCAGG
>PIVQ01001335.1 GCA_003354055.1 Desulfobacteraceae bacterium
TCAACAGCCCAGCGCATAGGATTAGACACACAACTCACAGAAAAAGATTTTCCGCTCAACTGCGATTATTTAGGGGATGGCTACGCCGTGCCCGGAGATTTGGAGTTCAACGCCATCAGGGATCTGGCTCAACATGAGGGAATTCTCCTTGGCCCGGTATATACAGCCCGGGCCATGGGCGGCCTGGTGGATCTGATACATAAAGGGATCTTCACAAAAGATCAAACAGTTCTGTTCTGGCATACCGGCGGCACACCAGAATTATTCGCATGGGCAGACCAGATTGAAAGCAAGGTTTAAGCGTAGCCATTACTGCTCTCGCTGATCAAGCGGTTCTCGCAGTTCTCGCTAACAAAAACAATTCTGTTCGATTTTGTGATTGCATGCTACTCGTAATGAGTCCACATTCTGAGTACTTTGACAAATTTGCCCTCTTCAAGTACTTGATACACAACTCTGTGCTGAATGTTAATGCGACGAGAGTAAGCACCTGCTAAATCACCCGCAAGTTTTTCATAGGGAGGAGGGTTTTGGTATGGATTTGTCTTGAGGGTCTCAAGACTGACTAATGCTTTTGTTTTTAAGTTGGAAGATGCAAGTTTCTTAGCATCGTTTTGTGCCTGTTTGGTATAAACGATCTTCCAAATCACCAGTCCAATTCCTCTGAACAATCTTCAACTGGTGTTTCCAGACCTTCTTTAATTGATTCTCGCATTTTTGGAACCGAAAGGAGAAACATGGTTTCTTGTATGGAATTCCAATCCTCTTCCGATATTAAAATTCCATTTGATCTTTTACCTTTGATAAATGCCGGTTTATGTGACTCAGCAACTTCATCAATTAATCTGTAAAGCTTCGCTCTTGCTTCGCTAACCGTAAGTATTGTCATAATTACCTCCGTTATTGATTTAATGGTACGTAAAAGCGTACGCAAATACAATCGCTAAATGTCAATTGAGGTAACATCTTTAAATATAAACAAAGGGAATCGAATGGTGGTGTTCAGGGGACAACGGACCAGGAACAGATCTCCTTGCCCGATTTTATATTTTGGCCTGCAGGTGTGAACTTCTGAAGATGATAAGCCTGAGATGCCCTGTTCGGTCTTACTTTTCTCACTTATCCAGCTCTTCTCGCGTCTCTCGCTCAAACGCAAAAAACCCTACCACGATTATCGTGATAGGGCTTTTTGAAGAATAACCCGGCGGCGTTCTACTCTCCCACACAGTCTCCCATGCAGTACCATCGACGCTAAGGCGCTTAACTTCCGTGTTCGAGATGGGTACGGGTGTGGCCACCT
>PIVQ01001336.1 GCA_003354055.1 Desulfobacteraceae bacterium
ATTTCCCTGGGGGACGCATAGCCTAAGATCTCTGCGGTTCGTGTGTTACACCGGTATAGTTCTCGGCCGCTTTTTATAAAAAGAATGCCCACGTGGGCATTGTCAAAGATCTGCTGAAGCTCGGTCCGGATTTTCTGAACCGTTTCCTGAGCCTGGTTTCGGTCTGTAATATCACGGATTGTACCCACCGCATACCAGTTGTCATTCACCTGAAAGGAGGATACCCCGACCTCAACCGGGAACGGGGTGCCGTCCTTTCTATGGGCGGTCAGTTCCTGAAGCCGTCCGACAACAGGGCCCTGTCCTGTTTTGGCAAACAGTGCAAGTCCCTGTTTTGCAGGAGCACGGTATTCTTCCGGGGCAAAGAGGGCATGCATATCCTTTCCCATGGCCTCGTCGGAAGTTATGCCAAACAGACCTTCCGCCGCATGATTCCAGTACATGACCCTGGCATGCTCATCAATCATGACCAGTCCGTCATGGATGGCCTCACTCATTGCCCGGGTTTTTCTTTCGGTTTCCAGAAGTTTTTGTTCGGTAAGCTTGCGTTCCGCCACCTCACCTGCCAGGCGCCGGTTCCAGTAGATTACGATGCCGATGAAAATAAAGCCGCCTACCAGAAGTTTGATGATCAGTCCGTAGTCCATTCCCTTTTCATAATGAACGCTGATCCATTTCTGGTAAATGGCCCGGTGATCCTCCTCGGTCATGCTGTCCAGGGCTTTGTTGATAATGGAAATTGCCTGGGGATAGCGAGGATCCACCCCGATGCGGTGGTTAAATGTGAATTTAGCCTCACCCGCAATTTTAAGGTTTGTCAGACCGTGTTTCTGTATCGTGTGGGTTGCAACTGCCATATGCCCAACAAAGGCATCTACTTTTCGATGGGTCAGAGCCATGAGTTCTGTTTTTACATCATCGGTCTGGACAAGCTCAATGTCGGGGTAATTGTTCTTTAAAAAATGGTAGCTGGTGTATCCTTCCCCAACGGCGACCTTCCGGTTGTTCAACTGAGAGATATCCGAAATATAGCTGACATCGTCCCGGGTGACGATGACCATGGGAAATTCCATAAAGGAACGGCTCATAAGAATCGGTCGTTCGACTTGGTCATCGCTTCCCAGCGTTGTTATCACATCAATGTCCCCGTCTTTATAACGCTTGAGAACCTGTGACCATGTTTTGCTGGGACTGAACTTGAACCTCAGGCCTGTTTTCAGGGTGATCAGCTCCAGATAATCCGCAACCATGCCTTGAAAGTGCGCAGGATCATCCACAATGGACAGGGGCTGCCAGTTTA
>PIVQ01001337.1 GCA_003354055.1 Desulfobacteraceae bacterium
GAAGCTCCCCATAAACAAAATATACCATCTAAAATGGTGGTATCTTTATAGATCAATCTGCAATACCGCAGTTGAATGTTATAAGGTGTCAACGGTCATGAAGAAATGAGCCATTTATGGTCATCAAAATTGAGCCACACCGATTCATTTTATAAATCCTCCTTATTCTTATTTTTCAACTTTCCCTTTAATCTGTAGCTGTTGCCTTTGATGTTAACCACGGCGCTGTGGTGAAGTAACCGGTCAAGGATTGCTGTTACAATGATGGGGTCATGGAACAGTTCGGTCCAGTCGCCAAAGGCCTTATTGGACGTAATAATCGTACTGGTTTTTTCATATCGATTTGCAATAAATCGGAAGAATAAATTGCATTCCTTGCGGGTAATAGGCGTATATCCGACCTCATCAACAACTACCAGAGAGGATTTATAGTAACCACGACCCTTACCGGGTTTGCCTGCCTCATGATCTTTCTTGAGTTTGATGATCAAATCTTCCATATTTGTAAAATACATACTCAATCCAGCTTGGCAGGCTTTCAAGGCAAGAGACACTGCAAGATGGGTCTTTCCAACGCCGGGAGGGCCAAGAAAAATCACATTGCCTTTCTGGCGGATAAAACTCAGGTCAAAAAGTCCCATGATTTTCTGTTTGTCCAGGCCGGGCTGGAAGGCAAAGTCAAACTCATCAATACTTTTGATATAGGGAAGACCAGATATTTTTAATGCGGTTTCGATTCGACGCTGTTCCTTTGCTGCGACCTCCTCTTCCAGCAATTCATCCAGGAAGGACAGATAGCTTTTGCCCTGCTCTTCAGCCGTTTTGGCAAGGCTGCCTAAAATCTCATAAATCCTGGAAAGCTTTAACCGTACGAGGTTTGATTCAATGCGGTCCATCACAAGGGTATCTTTCATGCAAACACCTCCTGGATCACTTCTTCGTATTCGGAGATGGAGCGGACCTCAACATCCATATCATATTTGGGTTTTTGTGGACTGATCGTTTGTTTTGCCCGTCCCTTACCTTTTTTGCCGTGGTGATATTTACGCCGGTTCATGACCATATCTTTTTGCAGGTCTTCATAAAACCTATTTTTCTTGACCAGATTTCCCTTGGTTGAGGGGATGTCGTAGGTAACGACCAGGTCATTGTTTTCAAAAATACGAAGCTGCCCATCTTTTACCCGGAGTATGACCTGCTCTCCGACAAGCCTGTGGGGTGTAACATAGAGGTTACTTTCAAAATGAACTGTACAGTCTTTATAAACCGTTCGATATATGCGGTAGGAGGTATCAAACG
>PIVQ01000542.1 GCA_003354055.1 Desulfobacteraceae bacterium
TTGATTCGATATCGGACCATCACAAACCGGCTTTTTGCCTCAACATGGATATCAGAGGCCTCTTTGCTCAATGCGTCCAGGATCAGGGCGTTTACAATCCTGACGGGCGATGTCGTGTCCCCGGGGGTGAACAGGGTTTTAAAATCAAGGTCGCCATCGTTTTTATCAATGTTAAGGACAATGGAGTCCCCGGATTCCACATAGTTGAGTTCCTCACCTGTGGGCGGGGTGACCTCTTCTGCGGCATATGATTCTTCGATTCTGTTAAGGATTTCCTTGTGCAGTCCTGCCATGGGCTTTATTTTGAGTCCGGTCATAAATTTCAACGCATCGATTTTCATTTGATCCGTGGGATCTGACATGACGACAAACAGTGTATTTCCTTTCTTTTTAATGGGGATCAACATGTTGCTTTTACAAATGTTTTTGGGAAGAATGGATTTTAGCTCAACATTGATATCAATTGAATTTAAGTCGGCTTTTTTGACGGTAAAATCAGTGGTCAGCACCTGAAGGATTTTTTCAGAGCTGATAACGCCCATGTGAGATAGGATAACGGGCATGGTTTCTCCTGACTTCACCTGCTCTGTCTTTGCCTTGATCATATCCTGTGCTGAAATCAGCCTTTTGGCCACGAGCAGTTCAGCCAGTTTGCTTTGATTAATAAACCGGCTGAGCTTGTCGATATTTCTGACCTGGCTTTCCTGTGTTATTTTTAGTTTTTTGTTCTCGGCTAGTAATTTATACTGCATGAGGGCAAGTCGGATGGTCTGCTTCAGTTCTTCGTCATTCCACGGTTTTGTAATGAATTTGTAGACAGCACCCTTGTTTACTGCGTCCATTACCGAGTCTATATCAGAGTGGCCGGTTAACATGATGCGGATGATATCGGGATAGACGAGTTTGGTTTTCTTTAAAAGATCAAGGCCGCTTGCCTTTGGCATCCTGTTGTCTGTGACAATGACATGAACGGTTTTTTCTTTTAAAATTTTCCATGCACCGGATGCCGAACCAGCAGTTAGAATGCTGAAATTTTCTTTTTTGAACAGCCGTACAATTGATTTGAGAATGTCTTTTTCATCATCCACAAACAAGATGGTATAAGTCTGTTTTACGCCGGGATGGGCGCCTTTTCTCGATGTCGTCTTTCCCATGGTCGGCCACCTTTACCGGGTGATCAAATATGGTTGTTGGGCTAAATTGTTTTGAATTATATCAATGGGCAGATTCTTGTTTGAGTATACCCTATGAGGTCTTTTTTTGACAGGGTTACATTCTTTTGGATGGGTTCTTAATAAGTCTTGTTTATGTTAGTATAATTCGTTATTGGTTGGGCCAATTGGAATTAAGGATAAAACCTGATATGACTTATATTTTGATCTATCTCGGTGTCGGTGCTGTGGCTGGCGTATTGGCAGGGCTTTTGGGAATCGGCGGCGGTCTTGTGATTGTGCCCATGCTCACCTTTGTATTCACCAGTCAGGGCATGCCCCATGAGATCATCCTCCATGTGGCGCTGGGAACCTCATTGGCCAGTATTCTCTTTACCTCTCTGTCAAGCACGCGATCCCATCATAAAAGAGGGGCTGTGGTCTGGCCTGCGGTTTTTAAAATTACCCCCGGTATTCTGGTCGGCACTTTTTCCGGTACCTGGATAGCCTCCATGCTGTCTACCAATTTCCTAAAGGGGTTTTTCGGTGTTTTTTTAATCTATGTGGCCACCCAGATGCTTATGGGAATCAAACCCAAGTCCTCCAGGGATATTCCCGAAACCTTCGGTATCTTTGTTGCCGGAAGTGTCATCGGTGTCTTTTCAAGTCTTGTGGGCATTGGCGGGGGTACCCTGTCCGTACCCTTTCTGGTCTGGTGCAATACGAAAATCCATAAAGCCATCGGCACCTCCGCGGCCATTGGCCTGCCCATAGCTGTGGCCGGTACCCTGGGCTATGTGATTAACGGCCTTAATGTAGAAGGCCTGCCGCCCATGTCTCTGGGGTTTGTCAATTTTAAGGTGTTGGCCGGAATTGTGGCAGCCAGTGTTCTTACGGCTCCCATTGGTGTCCGTCTTGCCCACAGCCTGCCCATTGATAAGCTGAAACGGATATTTGCCGTCCTGCTTTATGTTGTGGGGGCAAAAATGCTGGCGTCTATACTGTTCTGATAGGTGTTTACCCTGAATGGTCAGGTCGTAAAAAACTGGACCAGGAGAATCACGGCCATGATCAGGAGCAGGCGGCGAAGCCAGCGTTTATAAACAGCCCCCTGGATTCGATCACGGAATGCCATGGCCGAGACCATGACAACCAGACTTAGAACGGCCAGGGGAAGTGAGGTTATCAATACATCAAGGGTCAGAAAGCCCGCCTGGATAAAAACCGCACCCTGGGTCAGTTTGCCGAATAGAAAACAGAAGTTAAAGACCTGGATCATAGCGGTCTTGTCCATCCGGATTTCAAGAGCAAAAATCACAAGTGCCGGAAGCATTACATTCACCGTTCCGCCAAGGATACCTGCTGCCGTCCCGAATACAGCCGCGGCCATCCTTGGGTGGCGCGGGATCCAGGAGAACCCGACCCCCAGCCGTTCGGCATTCAAATAGAGGAGGATTACCCCCGCCAGTACCGGTCGGAAGCTTTCCTGTGGCACAATGACCAGCAGTCGGGCACCCAGAAAACTGCCGATCATTCCGTAAACGGCCAGAGGCCAGTACAGGGCAATACTTCTTTGCCAGGCACCGCCCTTGATGATGTTGGCCGCATTAATGACAATGGTGGGCAGTACAAGAAGCAGAATCGCTGTTTTAACATCGGTAACCATGGCCAGAAGCGGGGTGGCGATCAGAGGAAACCCGATACCGACAGCCCCGTGGACCACAGCGGCAAATCCGATGATTATGGCAAACAGAAAATGAATTAAGGTCAGTGTCATAGAACGGGAACTCTACCCCGAACATTGAAAAAAATCCATGGGTAACAGCAATTGCAATAAAAGAATGAGACAAATGCTTTAATTTGACCTTTTTCTTGATTCTCTTTAGAATCCAGTTATGGATACCTGGATTCCATCCTGTTGATATCAATCCATTAGCACCCAAATCGTTAATTCTAACTCAAGGTAGGATATATGAAACATATCGTATGGATTCTGATCGTCATGGCTGCGCTGTCCCAGGCACATGCCACCACCCTTACCCTGGTTACCCTGGAAAGCCCGCCGGCTGAATTTTCCCTGAACGGGGACAGTTCCGGGCGGAACGTGGACATTGCCAGGGAGTGTCTCAAACAGATGGGGTTTGGCGTCAAGATCATGATAATTCCCTGGAAACGGGCGCTGATCATGGTGGAAAGCGGGCTTGCCGACGGCATAATAGATGCGGCATTTACCCCGAAGCGGGCAGAGTTTCTCCATTACCCGGATGAAGAGATCTATGTGGAAGAGTGGTATCTGTTCAAACGGTCAGGTGATCCCCTGACCCTGGACAGGGATCTGGGCAATGCAGGTCAATATACCTTAGGGATTTCCCGGGGATTTGAATACGGCGGTTTGATCCAGGATGCCATCAACAACAGGCGCTTTGACAAGATCCAGGAAGTGGTCAACAATGAAATGAACATTAAAAAACTTGCGGTGAAGCGGTTTGACGTGTTTGTAGGGGTGAAGCTGACCATTTTAAATCTTTCCAAACAGATGGGGTATGCCGATAAAATCCAGATCGTTCCCATGACGGAAACAGGGCTTCCCTATCTTTTAAGTTCATCCAAGACCTATGTGGCCTTTTCCAAGAAAACCATGACCAAAGATATTGCTGAGCAGTTTTCTCTCACCCTGAAAGAAATGAAGACTGAGGGTGCGGTTAAAAGGATAGAAGCAAAATATTATTAAAGGTCTGATTCGTAAGATGCTTTAAAAATATAGTGGAAAATCTTTGTTTGGATGAAAACTTGCCCATATGCAAGGCGCAAGAAAGTCTAAAACCGGAGTGTACTATTGTACATGAGGCCCGATTTTATAATTTGGTAGACTTTTGCAGCAACGCGGCAGATGGGCAAGTTTTCATTCAAACACTATTTAAGCATCAGCCACTTGGGATAGTATAATCCCCATTGAATGGCTGCCGCTCTCAGGGCAAAGATCAGGGCTGCTGCATATATCTGACTGTACATGTGGTCCGGAAAGAGAAAATCAAATCCAGAGAAGAGAATGGCACCAAGCAGGGCAGGGGTTGCGTAAAACTCTTTTGCCAGCAACAGGGTTTGACGCTGGGTCAGCACATCCCGGATCATGCCGCCGGCAATACCTGTTGCCAATCCCATGAGCACGGCAACCGGTCTTGAAAATCCCATGGCAATAGTTTTTTCCGTTGCCAGAACCGTGAACAGTGCCAAGCCAAATGCATCCACATAGAGCAGCAGCTTGAACAAAGGGGTAATCAACCGGATCAGGAAAAAGGCAATCGCTGATGCTGCCAGGGCTACCCACAGATAAGTTAGATCGGCTATCCAGAATACGGGGTTCACGTCAATCACCATGTCCCTGATGGTACCGCCGCCCAGTGCCGTGATAATCCCCAACAGCACAACACTGAAAATATCCATGTCCTTTTTACCGGCTGCCATGACACCGGTGACGGCAAATGCAGCTATGCCGATCATGCCCATATAGTATATCATTTTTACCTCCGAAAACGATCTTAGGAATCGTTACAAAATAACTTGATCTAAATACCCTAAAGGGCAGAAACTTGTTTCCAAAACCCCTTAAATGGGTATTTTTACAAAAGACCCCAACTGGGTATTTTGGAAACAAAAGATCAAGTAATTTTGGAGCCGATCCTTAGCCAAGGTATTACATGAAATCGGCAGCTTTCTCAATTTTTTTTGCGTAGCGGCAATTTTGCAATAGTGTTGCAGGGGGAATTGTGTGGTAAGTCACGACTAACCTTGTTTTGCCAAAAAAAGGAATTATTTTAGTCCATAGCGTTCCAACTTAAAATACGGCAAAATTTAAAATCAGAGGAGAATTTTTCATGGGTAAATATTATCTATCCAACGATGTTGCGGACCATCTGGCAAACACGGCCAAGGCCATGATTGCACCTGGCAAAGGTATATTGGCAGCTGACGAAAGTAATCCCACCATAAAAAAACGGTTTGATTCTATTGATGTGGAATCAAGCGAGGAAAAGCGAAAGGCATACAGGGAGCTTCTTTTTACCAGCCCTGAAATCCAGAACCATATTTCCGGGGTGATTTTGTTTGA
>PIVQ01001338.1 GCA_003354055.1 Desulfobacteraceae bacterium
CAAGTTGGTTCTCGTTGAGCGTTATAATATTTTTATCCATAGGTTTAGCCTTAAATTTGGTCCCCATAGTTTATTTATAACTATTAACTTACTTACCCTGAACATAGCCCATGTACCTACAGTATCAAGTGATTATTGTCAATGTGAACCATAAATATTTTTGCGGATACGGTTGACATTTCAGTATCCTTGAGCTTATACAGGTAGGGATTATTTTGGGAAATTGAACCGTAAGACAATACTGACACCATGAAGGACATGATATAATGTTACAATCAATTTTGATGTTGGGTGGATTGGGAGTTGCGATCGGTACGGCCTTGGTGATTGCATCAAAAGCGTTTTATGTATATGAGGACCCCAAAGTAGTAGCCATTGACGATGCCCTGCCTGGCGCAAATTGCGGCGGCTGCGGTTTCCCCGGGTGTATGTCTAATGCCGAGGCCATTTCCAAGGGAGAACAGGATGTCAACTCCTGTGTGGCGGCCGGAGAAGATGTGGCCATGGCCATTGCCGCAATCATGGGCGTATCCATGACTGCAAAGGAGCCTGAGTTTGCAGGGCCCGGATGCCATTACGGCAATGAAGATGCGGAACTGAATTACGTATATAAAGGGGTCAGGGACTGTAGGGCCGCCGCCATGCTCATGGGCGGGATGAAAGTCTGTCGTATCGGCTGCTTAGGACTTGGTACCTGTGTGACCGCCTGTCAGTTCGGCGCGCTTTCCATAGGGGAAGATCATCTTCCAAAAGTCGACCAGAAAAAATGTACGGGCTGCGGTGCCTGTGAAAATATCTGTCCGAAAAATATCATCCGATTAACTTCGGTGAGCCGCAGAATCATGCGGGAATACACAAAAGACGAATGTACCACTCCCTGCCAGCGGGCCTGCCCGTCCGGCATTGATATCAAGGAGTATGTCCGCCTGATTAAAGAGGGCGACTATCACGGCTCTCTCCAGGTCATCAAGGAAAGAATGCCTTTTCCCACGGTTATTTCAAGGATCTGTCCGGCCACTTGTGAATTTGATTGCAGACGGCTCATTCAGGATGAGTCCGTGGGCATCAATAATTTAAAACGGTTTGTTTGTGATTATGAGATGAATCAGGACAAACGGATCCAGCCTTACAAGGCACCTGCCACCGACAAGCGCATTGCTGTGATCGGCGGTGGCGTTGAAGGGCTTGCAGCCGGATATTTTTCCGCGCGCCTCGGCCATGCCCCAACGGTTTTTGAGGCCAGTGACGCTTTCGGCGGTATCCTGAGAAAAGCCATTGCCAGGGACCGGCTGAC
>PIVQ01001339.1 GCA_003354055.1 Desulfobacteraceae bacterium
CATAGCCCCGGTGGTAAGCAACCCTGCTTCCACACAGGTGACACCGATGACCAGCGCCCCCACATAACCGAGGGTACCCAGGGTACCGGTGGTGGTAATGGCGGTGCTGGTAATACTCGTATTTTGAACACAGTGATCAGCAAGGGTGGCAGTGATCTGTTTCCAGTGTTCGCAAAATCGCCAGCCGCTGCCAGTCGCCTGGATGGTTTCGGCTCCCTGGATGACTTGCACGAGAAGCCCGTGGCGCTCATGGCCCTTTCTGATTTCTTCTCTGGCCAGCTTTTTAAGGCGTCGTTGGGCAATCCAACCTACGATTAGAGCCAAGGGAAAAAGGACAGCATAAATAAAGCTTACCTTTTGGCCGATGATATAAATCACCCCCATGAAAAAAAAACAAAAGGGCAGATCTGCCATAAAAAAAATAATGGTGGATGAGAAAAAATTTCTGACTTGTTCAAGACTGTTCATCTGGGCGGCCAGGGTTCCCAGACTTCTGGGACGGGTATCCATACGCAGGGACATCATATGTTCGAAAAGGTGTTGGGACACGGCCTGGTCCACCTGTTTCGCCAGGTTATCGGTTATTCTGGCCCGGATGAATTTCATTGACCAGTCCAGGAACATGACGATCATCATTCCTGCCACCAGGGCTGTCAGGGTTGCATAGGCAAAGGTGGGAACCACCCGGTCATAAATCTGCATGGCAAATAGAGATGAGGCCACGGCAAGAATATTGATGACTACAGTGGCCCCCAGTACCTCAAAAAACCAGCCCTTGTCTGTCCAGATTTCCCGGGAGAGAAGCTTTACTGCCGGGCTTTTCACCATGTGGCCCACGGTGCTTTCCGCAGGTGGGCTCCGGAGCCAGAGTACCGGCGCCTGCTCAAGATCTTTTTCAGGTGTTTGGTAACTGGGACCCTCGGGCGGGGTAAGGCGGACGGTATCATCTGTGTCCGGTTCAACATAGGCCCAATGGTTTTGGAAGAATACCAGGGCCGGCAGATATCGACGATCCATTCTATCCCAGCGAAGCAGGCATACCTGGAGTTGTCTTTGGTCTACCCCGGTCAGGATTCCCATCAAACGTTCGGCCGGTTTAAGTTTGGCACCCCGGGGCTGGAACGTGTCGCAGGATTCTACCAGGGCGCCGGCAGATACGGACACCCCGTTTTTCTTCAAAAGTTTTTTTAAAACCCCGGGGTGGATGGGACAGGATAGAACCGGATTGCTCATATCCTTTCCCGGGGTGAGTTCTCTGATTTTTACGGTCATGGATTGATTCCTGAAAGGTCAT
>PIVQ01001340.1 GCA_003354055.1 Desulfobacteraceae bacterium
GATACAAAAGACATCAGAATTCTTGATGCACTCTTCAGGGATTGAACTCCATGGCTTTTTTAGCTGGGATTCGGACAATAGTGAAGTTAGGGAACCAGTGATTCATCTGGCTCGATATCAGTTTGCCATCCCCCACCAGTATGATTTGCCAGGAATTTGAAAGATATCGGGCAGCCACCTGCTGCAATTCATTCGGTGACAGTGGCTCCTCAAGGGCCAGCAACTGGTCCAAAGTCAGGCCAAACCGATGGGAATATGCATTTAAGGCCAGGCGGCCATAGGCGGTATCAAGCTTACGCATCAATTTTCCTTGGCGGGCAGCGCGGGCAATACTAATCTCGCTAAGGAATACCGGTTCTTCAATAAGCTTTTGAATGTGGGCCTGTATCCCTTTGAGGCTTGCTGCTGTTTTTTCAGGCCGGGTTTTCATCTGGATAAAGAAGTCGGAGTTTTCCTCCCTGACCTTGTGCTGAGCATAGACACCATAGGTAAGACCCTGGCGTTCCCGAAGGTCCTGGAACAGCCGCCCCCCTGATCCGGCCCCTAAAATGTCAGCCAGGGTGGTGAGAGCCTCCCAGTCCCTGTGGTTTCGGGCTATAGTCGGCATTCCCAACAGAATTTCTACCTGTTGGCTACCTTTTTTATCTAAAAGATATATCCTGCGGGGATGAATGGTCTTTTCTTTTTTTGGGGGGTGTTTACAGTTCCGGTTCCCGGGTACCAGTTGTCCCAGGGTTTGGTCCAACAGGACTTCCAGGTCATAAGCGGGCAAATCGCTTTCCAGGAAAAGCCGGAATTTTGACATACAAAAGGCGTTCTCTGTCAGGGTGGAAAATATAGTTTTTAATTTTTTCGGGTCTGTGGAAAAACGTATTACCGGGGATGTGTTCTGCCAGGTAATATGTCGGTAAAAGGGTTTTGCAAGATCCCAGGCCGTCCGGTTGTTGGCGGCAAAAAGTACCCGCTGTCGTCGCCATTGCCGTTCAAGGCTGACCGGTTCCCAATCCCTCCCGGATAAAAGGCGCGTGAGCAGTGCCATCTGGTCTCCCAAATCCGGGGTGCGGACCCGGGTCCTGAAAATGACCTGACTATCCCGGTTAAAGACTTGTATCTGGTTGCCAAGGTGCTGCCAGTGTTCCATCAGTTGCTCTTCGGGTAAGTCTATGTCACCCACCAGAAAGTGTTTCGCCAGGAGGTTTGATTCCGGTGGCTGAAGCGATGCCTGATAAGGCATCACCAGGTGAATGACAGTTGTCCCTGTTATACGACTTGGCCTTAAAAAAACTTGAATTC
>PIVQ01000040.1 GCA_003354055.1 Desulfobacteraceae bacterium
ATATTGAATCTGATGAAAATCCGTTCGTATATGACGTTGTACTATAGTATTTAGATACGATCGCCGAAATAAATTCTACTGATTGGTCTGAATGTAATCTAGCTGCTGGGACTCCATTAATCGAACCAGTGAGACTTCATTTTTTAGTCGCTCTATAACCTCATTTTTGATACGCGGCATGATGTTTTCCGACCCTTAGAATATGTTTCTGCGGTTTTAACTCTAATGCATCAGCCAAAGGCTTGCCCAGTATCATACGCAGCAGATTGGGGGCGGCTGAGCCTGTATCCCGTTTCCCGGCCCCGTATCCTATACCTGCAATTTCCATTTCCGGCATAGATCCGAAATTTTCTGCCAGGGTGGCCACAATGGCGGCCCCTGTGGGGGTGACAATCTCGGTTTTGGCATCGGACTGCGTTACGGGCAGGCCTTTTAAAATGGCCAGAGTCGCTGGAACCGGCACTGGAATTTTCCCGTGGGCGCAGTCTATGGTGCCTGATCCCAGCGGAATTTTTGAGGCTTCCACACGGGTGATACCCAGATAGTCAACCCCTAAGAAAGTGCCGATAATATCCACCAGAGAATCAATACCGCCGATCTCGTGGAAGTGGACATGATCTATATCCTTGCCGTGGATTACAGCTTCTGCCGCTGCAATTTTTTCAAAAGCGGTCAACGCGTTTTGCTTTACAGCCTGCGGCAGATCCGCCTGCTCGATCATCTTGCGGATATCTTTATAATGGCGGTGGGCGGTGTTGTCGGTCACATCCACAAAGAGATTAACCGCCCGCAGATGACTGCGGAATACGACTTCCGACCTGAGTTCAAATCCATTCAGGATGGGGGAGAGTTTCCGGGTCAGCCACTCCAGGGGAACCCCAAGATCCACCAGGCTGCCCAGAGCCATGTCCCCGGAAATGCCGGACACCATGTCCAGGTAAAGAATCATTCCCTATTTGTCTCCTGCGGCATGAATCTGAAGAATTTCCAGGGTGAGCTCGGCAGTGTTAACCATATCTTTCAGGGCAACGGACTCTTTCAGGGTGTGAACATCGGTCATGCCGGTGCCCAGGACGCCTGCCACAATGCCTTTACCGAAAAAGATATTGGCATCAGCCCCGCCGCCGATGGTCTTGCTTTCCAGGGGACGGCCGAGTTTATCGGCAGCCTTGCGGGCCAGGGTAATGGCAATGTGGTCTTCGGGAATATTGGTGTTGGGAAAATCCTGTTCAATTTCTATTTCCACGCGGGGCAAATCTTCGCCTTCCACCCTCAGGGAGGCCGCAGTCTCTTCAAAGGTGGTTACGATGTTTTGGGTGACTTTTTCCAGCATCTCCACATCATGGGACCTGCCTTCACCTAAGATTTCAACATATTCAGGAATGATATTGGTGGCCATACCGCCGGAAATCAATCCGAGGTTACAGGTAGTTTCTGCGTCAATTCGCCCTAGTTTCAACTGGGAAATTGCTTTGGACGCCGCATAAATGGCAGAAATCCCTTTTTCTGGGGCAGCTCCGGCATGGGCGGCCCTTCCGTATACCTTGGCCGTGATCTTGTTGGCAGAAGGGGCACGGGTGACAATGCCTTCGGTATCTGTGGAATCCAGGATGTATCCAAATTTTGAATCCATGAGGGACAGATCGATTTCCTTGGCCCCCATGAGGCCGATTTCCTCACACACGGTAAAGACAATTTCAACCGGCGGACAGGGCAGATTGTTCTCGGCAATGACCTGCATTACCTCTATAATAATGGCAAGGGCGGATTTATCATCAGATCCCAGGATGGTGGTGCCGTCACTTGAAAAAATCCCGTCTTTAAACTGAACCTTCACCCCTTTACCCGGAACCACCGTATCCATGTGTCCGGAAAGAAAGATGGGCTCAGCATCCACATTACCCTTAAACTTGGCCACCAGGTTACCGCAGTCACCGCCTACCTTTTGGGCGGCATCGTCAAACACCACTGTGGCACCCATGCCTGTTAAGATGGTTTCAAGCTCTCCTGCAATCAGCGCCTCATGGCGGGATTCCGAATCAATCTGGGCAAACTTTGTAAAAAGGTCTCCCAGCCGTTTTGCATCTATCATGGTGACATCCTTTATATTCTAAACCGTATACCTGTCCGTCCTCATGCGGACCAAAGTTTCATATATACTAGACTTCACCGCCGATTGCCACCCCTGGTAAAGGATAAACAGCAATTCTAAATATGGTGAGAGATGCCCAAAAAGCGAGAGCGGCGAGAACCGCTCGATCAGCGAGAGCAGCAGGTGGAGAACCTTTGGTTGACCTAATTTAAAGTCCGGTGTTGCCGGGTAAAAATATTTGGTACGCGAAGCGCTTCAATAGCTGTTCTTGCAGCTCTCGCTGTTCCAGCTGTTCTCGCTATTCCAAAATTAAGATTGTCACCCAGATCCAGACCGGCTATATTTATATGAAATTATATTGGAGAATCAGATGAAGAATAGATATATTGTATCACTCTTGCTTGGTCTTCTTCTCTTCTGTGTCTACATGCTTCATCTCACCTATGAGGATGCCAAAAATAAAGCCATAACCGAGCTGAATTCACGGCAGATGATTCTCGCAAAACATGCCAAAAATCAGATTGAATTCTATTTTAACAGTATGGCTCAATTTCTTGATCAGCTGGCCGCATCAGACCACATCGTCACGTTTGACGACAAGGGAAGGCAGGAGATGGATGTGGCATTAACGATAAGGCCGGAAGGGATAAAGGCGATAACCCGTGTGAATGAACGCGGTAAAATTATATATACGACCCCGGTAAACGACAGCTTGATCGGCAGGGATATATCCGGCCAAAAGCATGTCACCAAAATTCTTAAGACACAAAGCCCCGTTGCAAGTGATGTTTTCAATGCTGTCCAAGGGTATCAAGCCATAGCTGTCCATGTCCCCGTATTTAAAGGAAAAGATTTTAAAGGCACACTGGCCGTCTTAATCGATTTCCTTTCTATCTCAAGACGTTCCCTTCAAAGTATACGAATTGGAGAGACAGGGTATGCATGGATGACAAGCCGGGAAGGAATAGAACTCTTTTGCCCTGTCCCCGGACACACGGGGAATTCAATTTTTGAAACCTGTAAAAATTTTCCAACAATTCTTGCGATGGCAGAAAATATGCTGCAGGGCCGGCAAGGCATCACAACCTACCAATACGACAAGATAAGGGAACATCAATCTGAAACGATAAAAAAGCATGCCGTTTACCTGCCGATAAAAATTGTGGATAGCTTTTGGACAATTGTGGTTGCCTCAAGCGAGAATGAAGTTTTGGCAACCTTGGTGGGGTTTAAAAACAAACTGATTATTATAATGGGGCTACTCCTTTTATGCAGCAGCTTTTTTTCTTATTTCAGCATGAAAGCCTGGGGTATCGTCAGAGAAGAGACTGAAAGAAAGAAGGCGGAGAAAGCCCTGCTAAAAAGTGAAGAGCGTTTCAGATCACTTGTCGAGTCCATGAATGAATGGGTATGGGAGGTGGACCCCGAAGGAACCTATCAGTATGCAAGTCCACAGGTATTTGATCTGCTGGGATATAAGCCTGCCGAAATATTAGGCAAGACCTTTTCCGATTTTATCATCCCCGAAGATAAAGACAGGGTTGCAAGGGAAGTGAATTCCATCATTGCAAATCCCCGTCCCTTTGAAAATCTTGAGAAAAGATATTTTCATAAAAAAGGTCACATCGTTTTTCTTGAGGCCAGCGGCGTACCGATTATAGATGAAGAGGGAAATCTTACAGGATTTAAGGGAATTAACAGGAACATCACTGAACGCAAGAAGGCAGAAAGAGAAGTACAGCAGCTAAATCAATTTCGCAAATCAATCATAGAAAATGCAAATATCTGGTTAAATGTACTGGATGAAGCGGGCAATGTCGTGGTCTGGAACAAGGCTGCTGAGACCATAAGCGGTTATTCCAAAGAGGAAGTTGTAGGACATAACAAAATATGGGAATGGGCATATCCTGACAAAAATTATAGAAATAAAATTTTCACTCAGGTCACTGCAATCATTCAAGACAATAAAGTCGTGGAGGATTTTGAGACAACGATCAGAAGAAAGGATGGAAAAGATCGTATTATTGCATGGCACTCTCGGAATCTTAAGAGTGAAAAAGGAAAACCGATTGGTTCAATTGCCTTAGGCCGGGACATAACGGACCGAAAATTGGCTGTGAAAGAAAAAACAGATGCGCAAAAAGTTGCTGCAGACCATAAAGAACTGGCCTTAGTTGGACAAATTGCTGGCAAAATGGCCCATGATTTTAATAATATTTTAGGTATTATTATGGGCAATGCAGAACTCTCCCTCTTAAATTGCAAAGAACCAAATGTAAAAGAAACCCTTGAGTTGATTTTTGATCAGACTTTAAGAGGAAAAAATTTAACAAAAAATCTGGTGGCGTTTGCAAAAAGTCAGGAGCCCAAACAGGAATTTTTTAAAATCAGCAGCAAAATCAATCTTGTCTTAAGCCTGTTGAAAAAGGATCTGGAAGGGATTGAAATTGTAAGGGATGACAAGCCTGGTGTCCCGGAGTTGCTCGCTGACCCGGGAATGATAGAACATGCCCTTGTAAACCTTGTGTTAAATTCAATACATGCTGTCAGCACCACCTCAAATCCTGCCATAACCATACGGACATACTGTCTTGCCGAAAAGATCTGCTTTGAGATTGAAGATAATGGATGCGGCATTCCCAAAGAGCATATCTCAGATATTTACGCCCCCTCTTTCACCTTAAAGGGAAGCAATGATTTAACGGGCGCCTATGAACCCGGTATTAAAGGAACGGGTTACGGAATGGCCAATGTAAAAAAATACATAGATCAGCACAAGGGAAATATATTGGCGGAATCAAAGATGGGGCACAGTACAAAATTTACCATCCAGCTGCCCGTCATTAAAAAGGAACTGACCATTGAAGAGGCGGCAGAAATTGAAGATATAGTTGATTCTAACGGAAAATACATTCTCCTTGTGGAAGATGAGCCGGCAATCTCGGATGTTCAGTACACGGTATTAACTCATCCGCCCTGTAACTATCGGGTTGATATTGCCAACACCGGCCAAATCGCGATGGATCTGTTTGACAGAAATGACTATGATTTTGTCAGTCTGGACTACATCCTGCCAAGACAATTTAATGGCATGGATGTCTATAATCATATCAGAACAACCAATCAGAACATCCCCATACTATTTGTATCCGGTAATATTGAGTTTTTAGAATCAATAAAACAGCTGAAAGGCAAAGATACCCGTATCGATCATATTTCAAAGCCCTGTTCCAATGTAGATTATATCAAGATGATCAATAGGTTATTGAAGTAAAATTCAAAGGCGGCCCCCAAAGGTCCCTGGTCTGCTTCCTATTTTTTTTCAGAAAAAATTTCTGCCATCATGCACCGTGCCGAACCGCCGCCGATGGTTTCAATGACAGTAAGATCCATGGGCAGAAGTTGCCCGTATTGTCCCAAGCGTTCCCGCTGGTCTTCGGTAAATCCCTCAAACGCTTTCTGTGACATGACGATCAGCGGTCTGCCGCCTGCGGAGTTCACCTGAAGGATATTGCCGCAGAAATGGTTCTCCATCTGATCCATGGAAATCTCAACTATCTCAAAATCTTTTTCAAGGGTGGTCCGGACCTTGTCCCGCTCATCAGGGTTAATAATACACTCCAGGCAGATGACGGCGTATTTATCCCCGACACTCATCATTACATTGGTATGATAGATGGGATTGCCGGCGCAGCTTTGGGTGTCGAACATGATGCCTTCTTCAAAAAAACGCAGGCTGATAAAATTTTTAAACTGTTCTTCATCACACCGCTGGGACCTTGCCGCATAGACCACTTCAGCCCGGTGATCAATGATCATGGAGCCGGTGCCTTCCAGAAACCGCTTTTTCTCATCCAGCTCCCCTACATGGAGGACATTCCGGATCTTGTACCCGTTTGCCTTGAGCAGTTTTTCCACATCCTCGGGCCTGCGCTCCACCCGTCGGTTCATGGCTGCCATGGGATAGGTGATCATGGTGCCGTCATGCTCGGTGGAAAACCAGTTGTTGGGGAAAATGGCATCCGGGGTGCTTGCATAGGGCTGGTCCGGTTTTTCTAAGATAAGCACGGTTACGCCCTCGACCCGAAGTTTATCCACCATGGCCTGGAACTCTTCATTGGCCCTGGTATTGATCTCCTGTTCGGACATCGCAAGATGCTGCTGGAATTCATTATCCTGACCTGTCTCTTCGTTAAACCCGAAATCATAAGGTCTGACCATTAGAATGGTGTCAGTTGTTCTGGATACATCTAACATGATTGCCCCTCATCACTTGGTTCTCATATATAAATTATTGCTATGCCGATTGATGGATTCAGGTACCATTTTCCATGGGTTCAGTCAAGATGGGATAACTGGAAGAACAGGAATGGTAGCGCTAAGGAATCGTTACAAAATAACTTGATCTAAATTGTTTCCAAAACCCCTTAAAAGACAGGGTATTTTGGAAACAAAAGATCAAGTAATTTTGGAGCCGATCCTAAGCGCACCAAATATTTTTGCCCGGTAAGCAACCGACGATTGATAATAATTCAAAATTAAGTTATTCTCCATCATCGTACCATTAACGACAATGCAGTAGAGGACACTGATTTATCCATGAAAAAACCACGGCGCCTGATCCAGTCCATACAGAGGGCTTCTGATATTCTTGATCTCTTTGTACAGGACAATACCCCTTTGGGCATTACCCAGTGCGCAAACCGCATGGAATTGCCCAAGACAACCATCCAGGGCATTGTCCAGACCCTTGAGGCTTTAGGCTTTCTTGAAAAAGATCGTAAGACCGTGAAGTACAGGTTAGGTCCCAAGGTATTTCACTTAGGCATGCAGTACGCCGCCAACATGGATATTGTCACCATGGGACGGGTATGGATGGAGCGCTTAAGTTTTCAATTCAGGGAACCCGTCAACGTGGGTATGCTGGTTGATGACAAGGTAGTCGTCCTGCTCCGGGTGGATCCGGATAACCAGTTCATGAGCTATCCCCAGGCAGGTTCCATCATCCCTTTGCATACCACCTGCATCGGAAAAATCCTCTTTGCCAATATGGAGGCAAAGAAGCGGAAGGCCGTCCTCTCTGACTATCATTTTGAGCGGTTCACCCCCAATACCATCCCCAATCTTGCAGCCTTTGAGGAAAAACTCATAAAGGTCAGACAGGAAGGCATCAGCTTTGAACACGAGGAGACCGTCACCGGCATGGCCGGCATCGGTGCCCCGATCTTCAATCACACCAACCAGGTGATTGCCGCCTTTACCATCACAGGCGATGCAGACAATGTCCAGAACCAGAAAGAAAAAATCATTGAGGCAGTGCGTTACACCTCGCAGGAATTATCCAGAAGTCTGGGGTATACCGGTACCTGATTCTTCTCTGCTAAGGATCGGCTCCTAAACTAACATCGAATTCCAAACCTCCTTCTTTTTTCCGGTGTGTAACCCTGTACGCCGGCTGGTGTATATTTGCGTTTCAGTTCATATCTATCGGATTTTTATTGACTTTTTTATTTTTTTAGGACAATATCCTACATTAACATCTACAAAACGATAATGTCGTACATAAAAACAACAGGAGGAAGATAGATGAAAGCCAACTATGAAATCAATCCGGCAATGCTGAGCAATGAGACGGAATTCAACGATCCGTTTTTCAACCGGTTCACCCTGCGCCATGCCCCGGAACCGCTGCAGCTTACTGACAGCATTGCCAAAAACTATCAATTTCCCACCTTTTATAATGACGTGACCTGCGCCATCGGCATTTTCATGTGTTCCTACGACAATGCCTATACCCTGGTCAGCTCAAGCTTAGGCCCCAAGGTTAAACCGGTGCGCATGCCCAAAGGCAGGGCATTGGTAGCCTTTTCCAGCTATGAGTATAAAAACGTGATGAATGTGGCCCCCTACAATGAGATTGCCATGACAATTCCGGTCATGGTGGATCCTAAAGTCAACGTTCCCCTGGTCCCCATGGTGGCGGATAAGTACTTTAAGGAGTTCGGTTATTATGTATTCGGCATGCCCGTGACCTCAAAGGAAAATCAGCTCCGGGGCAACAAAATCTGGGGCCTGCCCAAAGTGACCCAGGAAATTGATATCTTTGAGCAGGACGGGGACTGCGTGTCCGTTGCCAAGGAAGAAAGCGGTGAACCCTATCTCAAGCTTCGGGTACCAACCCAGGGTAAATCTGCCGTATTTGACGTGACCTCAAACCTCTACTCCAGACTGGGGGATAATCTTCTCCAGAGCGAAACCAACTTCAAGGCAGAGTTCAAGGTTAACAAATACATGGATCAGCTCTTTAAAAAGAACCAGACACCGGACCGGACCTATCTCGTCCTGGGGGATACACCCTCAGCCCAGATTTTAAGGGATCTTGAGATCGAGGCCCATCCCTTTCAGTTCAGGTTTACCCGGCAGATGACCTCATGCTTTGATCTGCCCACCCCGGACTTTTCATTCCCTGGCCTGTTACCCAAAACCTACCCCCAAGCCTCGTAATAAGGAGAGACCCATTGGAGAAAACCATGAACGAGAATCCGACCATTGTATTTTTAGGCGCCGGTGCTGTGGGCGCTTCCCTGGGCGCCTGGATCGCCCCCCATCATGAAAATACCTATTTTCTGGATATCGGCGAGGTAGCTGATGCCATCGAGGAAAAGGGTATTACCCATTATCTGGGTGGCGACGAGACCGCCCGCAGAACAGAGAATGTAAAGGTCATCCGGGATCTTGACGAGATTGATCCCCCGGATATTATTGCCGTGGCTGTGAAAAACTACAGCCTGGATGCCGTATCCAAAATGATCCGGGATAAAGTCGGGGACAAACCCGTGATCATCGGCCTTCAGAACGGAGTGGAAAACCAGACTATTCTGCCCAAGTATTTTTCAAAGGTGATATACGGGGTTGTCTGTTACAATGCCTGGCTGGACAGCACGGGTGTGGTGGGATATCAGAAAAAAGGCCCCCTGGTTCTGGGCACGGCAAACAACGAATGCCAGTTTGAGATGGATACAATCCGTACCATCTTCAGCCGCGGGGTGGAAACCTTTGTCACCCTTCATCTCCACAATGCCACCCACTCAAAAATGATCGTCAACCTGACCAACTCCCTGACCACCCTTATCGGCCATACCTATAAAGAGATTTCCGATGAAAGTCTATTCCAGAAGCTGCTCTCCAACCTGACCTATGAAGGGGTAAAAATTGTAAAGGCAGCAGGTTTAAAAGAATGCAGCCTCGGGGGAATGCCCTCCTGGAACCTGATGACGGCGGCGGCCAACCTGCCCCAGTTCGTCACAAAAAAGGCCTTTCAGAAAAACGTAAAGAAGATGGTTATCTCTTCCATGGCCCAGGATATCCTCCAGAAGGGAAGCACGGATTCTGAACTGGAATCTTTAAACGGTTATTTCATGGCCCTGGCAGACAAGTACGATGTCAAGGTGCCGTACAATAAAACCATTTATGAATTGTGCAGATCTGAATTTGGGAAACCCGGGTTTAAACCCTGGGATGTAAAAGAAGTCTGGGCCAAGGTTGAAGCGAACCTTTAGCCCCTTAAGACGAATTACAGCCAGGGTACTTCTGCCGTGCCCTGGCTGTCTTCATTTTGTTTTCATGACATCCGGCCGCCGGAAACTACACCGTGACACCGGCAGGCCGTGGCCACAAAACAGAGTCCCCTGTGCGCCTCAATCCTCTCCAGCAGATCAAATAAGGCCTCAGGGCGATAGCCCCCGACACCCGGCCCCAGTTGCACACTCTGGATTACAAAAGGTTTAACTCCGGAATAATTCACCTGCGCCAGAAGCCTGAACATATCCGGCTTTCTGGGTTTACCTGTCTTTGTACATTTATCATCCGGCTCATTACAGTTCGGGGGACATAAGAAATCGGCATGGCTGACGTAGATGTCATGCCCTGCCCCATGCATGCAATTGGGCAGATACGCGTCAATGCCTTCGGGCAGAGTCAATGGGATCATATAATCTTCCCCTGCTCTCAACCGGCACCACTCCCATGCCAGATGAACCGGCACTGCCGGCACTATCCAGTCCGGTCCGTTTTCCCGGGAAAGCCTGTTATTTAAAAATTCAATAGCGTCACCGGTCTCTGTCCGGCACCCTAAAGCCTTTGCCTGATCCAGGGAATCTTTATCCTGATCCACCAGGGTTACGGCAAACCGCCCCTCCTGCTTGAACAGCCACTTTGCCGCCCGAAGGCCAAATTTACCTGCTCCGATGATCCATATCATTTCCATACCGGGCTTATCCTATGAATCCAGAGCAACTGTCAAGACAGATTGCGGGGTCGTGCCTTATTGAGTTCCGATTTAATTCCTTGACAGGCAAAAAGTTATAGCTTACGTAAACGTCAACTATTTACTTCACTCGCGAGGCCGCCCAATGACCCGGAAGAATCAAGACAGTTACACCATCTCCCAGATTGCAGATCAATTGGATATCAGCACCCGGACCATCCGGTTCTACGAAGAAAAAGGATTGATCAAGCCCAATCGCACCCGGGGCAACCAGAGGGTCTACACCCCGCGGAACAAGGCAAGGCTTAAACTGATTCTCAGGGGTAAGCGGTTCGGCTTCAGCCTGGATGAAATCTCGGAAATGATCGGCATGGCCGACAATCGAGTTGAAGAGACCGATCAGATTGAAAAGAGTCTGGCATTCGGAGATGCAAAACTAAAGGAGATTAAGGAGCGAAAAAAAGAACTGGTATTATTGGAGCAGGATATCCTGGCCACCCGGGAAAAACTGATAAAACGGAAAATAGAGATTGAGAAGCAGAAAGACACAGGAGACACCTATGTTTGAATATCTATTGAACGACGAGCAAAAGCAACTCCAGGGCCAGGCCCGTGATTTTGTCAAAAGTATCCCCAGGCAAATGATCCTGGACATGGACCAGGATAAGATTCAATTCCCAAAAGAATTTCTCCAGGAGGCCGGCAAGCTGAATCTCATGGGCTGCCGCTATCCCAAGAAATGGGGCGGCCGCGGCATGGACTGGGTTTCCACCTGCATGGTCATGGAAGAGATCGGTGTTCTTGGCTATATCTTTGCCTGCACATTCGGCGTAGGCGCAGAACTGGTCTGCGACGCCATCATCCTCCACGGTAACGATGCTCAGAAAGAAAAATATGTAAAACCCCTGCTAAAAGGCGAGCTGTTTGCCGCAGAATGCCTGACGGAACCCCGGGGCGGATCGGATTTTTTCGGAACCACCACCACGGCAGAAGACAAGGGGGATCATTTTCTGCTCAACGGTCAGAAACGCTTTATCGTTGGCGGTGAAGGCGCGGACTTTTTTCTGGTCTATGCCAAGACCGACCAGGAGGCCGACCCTAAAGACGGGATTTCCTGTTTTATTGTGGACCGGGACAAGGGGGTTAAAACCGAATACCTATACGGTCTTATGGGCTGCCGGGGCGGCGGTGCCGCCCGCATGGTATTCAAGGATGTCATCGTGCCCAAGGAAAACCTTTTGGGCAATCTGAACCAGGGCGTAAAAATATTCAACACCATGATGATCCCGGAACGCCTCGGCACCGCAGCCATGACCATCGGCGCGGCAGTTCCTGCCGTTGACATAGCCACAGGCTACACCTCAAAACGCAAGGCCTTCGGCAGACCTATCGCAACTTTTCAGGGGGTTTCCTTCCAGGTAGCAGAAGCCGTCACTTTACTGGATGCTGCCCGGGCCATGATCTACACCACGGCCCGCGCAGTTGATGCCAAGATCGACGACAAGCAGATCCGACGCCTGGTCTCCGAGTCCAAAAAATTTGTCACCGAATCCTGCCAGAAAGCGGCTCACAATGCCATGCAGGTCATGGGCGGTATCGGCTATACAGATATCTATCCGGTGGAACGGATCTTCAGGGACTTGCGCCTGGCCTCCATCTGGACCGGCACCAATGAAGTCATGTCCATGATCATTGCCAATGAATGGTATAAGGAATACTGGAAAGACAAAAACAATCCCAGGATCAGAGATATGGAAATGGATGCGGCAGCAGCATATGAGGTGGATGAGAAAATTTACGAATAAACCTCCCTCCACAACTCAGAGGATGACGGATTAGATAATCCGGTCTGCCGGGTTCAACACGCAAAACTCTTGTGGTAACTGCCACCGGTCCGCCCAGACCGGTGGCGGCTATCACTTTTTTTCAAACGCTGCAGGTGGCTGCACAAAGCCCCCCCTACAAAAAAAAGCGATTTAATGCCGCCTTCCGGCCTGCACGAACCTAAGTGCCGAAGCTGACGGCTTTAATTTTCTGCATGCCATTGATTTTTTAGCTGGATAAACAAGGAGTTAGATTTTACTTGCAATTACTATGGATTTCCTGTGAAATTAAAATTGACAATTTAGGATCTTCAGGTATACTTAGTCCTTCAATTTTTTGATGCGGAGGCACGCCCCGTACTGGTGACGGGCTCGGACTTCAAATCCGATGTGAGGCGCTAGAACCGTCTCGGGTGGGTTCGATTCCCATGTGTCTCCGCCATTCACTCCTATAAAATCAATATGTTACATTTCAAATCATAGTGAGCGCTCGTGCGCAACCAAATTCTTTTGATCACCTCTATATGTGTCGGTCCCTCTGGAAATTTCCGTTTTTGATTTTCCACTTTTTTTGAAGAGAGTTTTTAGAAGTTCCCGAAGCAGTACCAAAAAAATGGAGAATCAAAATGGGATTTCAAGAAAACAGAAAGATATAGGGCGTAGGGAATTTTGAAGGAGATATTAAGGGCTGAAATTTATTCAGCCCCTTTATAAATCGAATAGGAAATATTATTAATCAATAACCCCTCCACTTATAATTTTAAAAGTATCAATTGTGTACTCTTTATCTGAGTCTTTGAATTTTAACTTTATTTTTACCTTTCCTTCTGCCTTGACCCAAAAAGGTGATAGCCTAAAAAGGAGTCGAACATCGCCATCTTTAGTGTAAGCACTATCAGCGGGACTGAATTCAACAATATATGGCTCCACTTTTGGAGCGTCTATAACGATTTTAAAGTTGTTTTCCTTAATTTTCGTTTCTTTTAATGTAATAACAAACGATAAGATGGGAATAAGAGTTGGGATTTTATCAACAACCACGTCCTCATCATATATCCCTATGTATGACATTTTATTATCAACTTCTTGCCTAATATCATCACAAATAATTGTATATACTGTTTTTGCAATTTTCATAGTTTTCATTGGACAATAATTTTGCTCTTTTGAGTGTCCATTCCCCAATCTAATAAATTCTCGGCAACTTTAGATGCCCCAAATCGAGACACAGGTTTCCCTGGTTGAGTTCTGTGTAATATGGCTAACTGCTCTATATTTTTTAGTTGTTGGCCAATTTGATTTTTAGTGTGATTTTCAGCCAGTAACTGCACGAGATAAGTATTAAGAGAAACACCTTCTCTTTTAGCTTGTTGACTCAGCTTTGCGTGTAAGGACTTCGGTATACGTAGTCGAGTTTGTCCACTATATGTTTCCAAAGTTTGAGGTTCTGGAATTCTACAACCATCTTCTTTATAGACTTGAAGAAATCCTTCTAATACGATCTTTGCCTCCTCAATAGCCTCTTCTGCATCTTCTCCAAATGCCGATAGCCCTGGAAATTCAGGAATGGTTGCAATATAACCTTCGTCCTCATCACTCCACATAATATTGATAGAATATTTTTGCATACTATTTCCCTTTTTTGATTAAATTATGCTCGTCGATAAATCCAATCAGTTGGGCCACTTGATACTTCTTTGCTTTACTTTTATCTTTTTTATCTGGTTGAAAATTCATCGTGTATCTGTGACGTGGGTGTTTATATACCTTGTGACTGCCTTTTTGGTTTCTGAAAACGAATCCCACCTGTTCTGCAAGACGGCAAATGTCAGAGAAAGAAGCATTGGACGGAGCATTTTTAAGTTTGGCGTATGTCTTTTGTTTATTTCGTGTCATTGTTTACTCTTCATTATTATGTACCGTATATGGAACCACATAGTCAATTAAAAAGTGTTTTTCTACGAAACATTGGCATTTATTTAATCTTGTCGTTTATCCTTCGGTTCCTCTCAGGAGAGGAGTGATGATTAAGATGAGATCGCCATAAAACCAATCATGAAGAGCCTTCCCGTCCACCTTTACCCAAAGGCATGAATAATTATAGAATAGTAGTCTCGTTTTCTTTTTCCGGTTTAGATTAATGTACCGTGTAGTGACTAACTCAAAGTCTACATTGTATTGTCTGTCTCGACTGGTTCATCAAATGGACCCTGAATCCTAATATTACCTTAAGTTTTTCCGTCAATCCGTTATCCCTATGGAGAGCGGGTTCCTCTGCTGGATCAGAAAGAATACCGGAGTTCTATGGCTGCCCGGTCCTCATCTTTGTAAGCCCACATCAGGCTCTGGGTGTCAATGACCCTTAACAGGGTATACCGGGCCTGGATTTCAATGGCGTCTGTGAAATCATAGGTGGCCTGGAAATTATGGAAATGGTTTTGCTCCTGGAGGTGATAATAAAAATTATACTCCAGGGCAAGGGTCTCATGAAAGAACGTTTTGGTCAGGGTATAATACAAAGAGGCGTTGTCCCGGCGGTTCTGAACAAGGGATGACCTGTCGGTAAAGATATGGCGGTTGGACAATTCAAGGCTCGTAAAATAGGCACCATTGGCATTGTATTCAATCCCTGCCGCACCATCCATGATATCTGATTCAATTGAAAGATACCCCCCGTTGACATCCATTCCCTGGAGGGGAAACTCCTTTTTAAAGGCCAGTTCAAATTTAATGACAAAACTTTCAAAGGCGTGGCTGACTGCCGAACCTATCATGGTATAGGCAGGATAGGTTTCATAGACAATGGTATTTCCCTGGGTTTCATAGACGGGTGAATTGGCATAGAATCGGCCGGCCATCAGTGACAAGTCTGTTCTTGAAAAAAAGTGATCCATTTTTACACCGGCTTCCAAGTCTCCGAATTCGGGGGCATCCTCCACAAGGGTATAATTTGCCTTCCCCGGGATGGGTCTGAAATAATGGGTGTTGGCATCCGGCATTTTGTCTGTTCCCGGCAGAGGGTTCAGGAAAACAAATAGAGAGGAATTGTCCTGGTAAGCCATTGAACTGACCATCCACTGACCGAATCGTGCATCCTCTATTTTGATAAAAATAAATTCAGAGGCATCCCTAGGCGAGACCACATCGGTGACGGCCATGGTGTCTGCCTTTCCCCAGACATTGATCTGACTTCCCAATTTTATACCAAAATTGTCATACCCTGCCTGGACATAGCCCTCCCTTAAGTCGGCCTCCAGGTAAATATCCTTATCCCTTGCCTCGGCCATGTGATCTGTTTTGGGGTAGCCACGGGCTTTCCAGTCCAACTTCAGAAAATAGGTGTCAGACATGAGCAGTCCCATCTGCTGCCGTAAATAGAGATGGTTGTTGATCAGCTTGGGATCGGTGCCTGTTGTGTGGGAGAACAGGTACCCCAGGGTCCAGACGGACTGATCCAGGAATGTGGTAAAAAGGGATTTTTGGCCTGGTTCTTCCGGCGGATTAGATTCCTGGGACACGTCCATCTCATCGGTATCAAATTCGGATGGTGATTCCCCGGTCTCTTTTTGCACGTCCATCAGGGTCTCTTGATCATATTGGCTCTGGCCATGGCAGATGGTCAAGGGCCCCAATAGAATCAGAGGCAGGGCCAGGAGTACCAGGGTAAGCCGGATATGCCAGGTCATGGGTCTAAAAATGGGTCTGGTATTTTTTAAGGTTCATTCCCTGAAAAGCTCCGTCCGTCAGGGTCCGCTGGGTTAAAAATTCATCTTTAACATCTACATTCAGGGCAATTTTGTCATAGGTAAAATAGGTGCGGCGATGGGTGGCAAGGTTGAAGATCACAATGGTGTGGGGCACCAGAATGTTGTCAACAGGTTTGATATCCCTATAGTAGATCCGCTTTGCTTTTTTCCCCTGGCGATTATAGAGGAGGGTTTTTAGAATGATGTTTCGCGATTGATCCACCCAGGCCAGGGATTTTGAGTAATTGCTTTTTCGGGCACGGCTTTGCACCGGAACAGACTCAATTACTGTACAGACCCTTTTGGCATAGGTCTCTTTGCCAAGGATGGTATAGGTATAATCATCAATGTGTCTTTTTTCCATGTCCTCATAGCTGAGTTCCGAACCAAAAAAGCTGCCGGTCTTGGGTTCGTTTTCATTGCCGGATACAATTCTCTTAACCTTGCCAAGGGCAGATAAATAGAGCCATTGGTCTGTCTCTTTCTCCTTTTGTTCATAGTCATACTGGAGGAATCCAATGCCTTTCTCTCCGGCAGGTTTCAGGAGGATGGTCACGGTTTTGTGATCCTTTCCGTTGGGTCCGTAATCTTTGCGGATCATGTCCATGACCTTGACCCGGGGGCTGGATTTGCAGATGATTTTTTTGTCCTTTTTTAACACGGCACAGGTGGAAAGCGTTACCCGTGAGACTTCCGTGGTGCCATTGTCCCGGTCCAGCACATCCCGGATGATTTGCCTGGCATCGTCTGCCTGGCCGGAAGCCAGGGACAACCACAGAATAAGAACAATCAGGGACAGGTTTTTCATTGGGGACTCCTTTGGCCAAAGTTCAGGTTAATGACACGGATGAGGGCCGGCAGTAGAAAAAGATCAGATATCAGGGCGGTCAGAACCGCAATGGCGGCAAAAATACCGAAATTGCTTAAGCCGTTGTGGAAGGAAAGTATAAAGACCAGAAATCCTGCGGAAAGGATGATGGTGGTAAAGGCAATGGCCTGTCCTGCCTCCCGGATGGAGGTGATAGCTGCCCTTGCGATGTTTTTGGTCCGCTCCATCTCTATCCTGAAATGGGTCATGAAATGGATGGTGTCATCCACGGCCAAGCCGATGATAATGGGGGCAATCAGCAGGGTGTCCGCATCCAGGGGAATTTTGAGATACCCCATGAGCCCGAAGGTGGTCAGGATGGGGAACAGATTTGGGGCCAGGGCCACAAGCCCTGCTTTCCAGGACCCCAGTACCACAAGGAGTATAAGGGATATCACCACCAGGGCCAGGCCGAAACTTTTGATCTGGGCCCAGGCAAGATAGTCCAGCATGATGGCCAGAAGGGCCATGTTGCCGGTCAGAGTCACCTCTAAATCAGGATAGGTCCGGGTTAAGGGGTCAAATTGTTTATCAATGAAGGATTGGATGGTCCCAAGGATTTCAAGGGCTTCAATGGACCCCACGTTAATGGAATTGAGTCCGATGCGCGCCCGTGAATAATCGTCGGATACCAACCGTGTCCGGTCCTCGGGGTTGGCATTCTCAAACAGAAACAATACCTGGGAAAGCATCTGTGGATCCTTTGGGATGACATACTTTTTTGGGTCATCATTGTTCAGGGCTTTAAAAGACTCCTTGACAACATTGACCAGGGAGTAGGTTTTGACCACTCGATTGGTCTTATCATTTTCCATGAATAATTGGAGGGATTCCATGGCAAAGAGGACCTGGGGATCTTTTAAGGCGTCTGCCTGTTTAAAATCCACCATAACCTCCATGTTACCCGTGCCGCCCATGTGGTCATCCACAATGACGTAAGCTTCCCTCTGGGGCAGGCCTTTTTTGATGGTCTCAACAAAATTGGAATCTATTTTCAGCTGTAAAAGCCCGTAAAATAATATGAGGCTTGCCAGGGTAAAGAGGGTCAATACCTGCCAGGAATGTTTGATTCCGACCCCTTCTATCCGCTTGAGCCATCCCTGGATGAGATGATCCTTTTTTTGCCGGTGATTTTTTGAGACCGGCGCCCACAAATCCAGCAGGAGAGGCAGAAAAAAAATGGTCAGGACAAAGGCAAAAAGTACGGCAATGGCGGCAAACAGGCCGAACAGGGCAATGGGCTTTAAGGGGACCAGTGTAAGGGATAATAGACCCACAGCTGTAGTGAGACTGGTTAAAAAGCAGGCAAGTCCCGATTTTTTCATAACCGCCCTGAGGGCCTGGGTATGGTCCAGCTTATTATTCCTGAAAAAAAGATAACCGGAAAGGATGTGAACCGAATCGGCAATGCCCACGGACAGGGACAGACATATGATCACCTGGAGCATGGCAGACATGGGTATGTTGAGCCAGCCTATTAGTCCCAGCACCCAGACAATGGTAAACAGCACGATGAGGATGGGCCAAACCACGGCGGAAAAAGACCGAAATAGCAACCAGAGCATGATCACGACTAAAACCAGGACCAGGGACGTGAGCCGGCCCATATCGTCGATAACGGCGGATGTAAAAAAATCCATGAGCACGGGGTTGCCCACGGGATAAAATTCCAGCACATCGGCATAGGCAGGATCCGCCAGTTCTGCCCGCAAGGCGTTCATGAACCTGGGGTATTCCCGGATATCTGTTTGTTCCAGTTCCTCTGCCTCTGAAGGGCCTGATTCCTGTGTCTCCACGCTCTTCCTGGATAAAAGATCCTCCCGGGAAAAAGAATCGTCTGAATCAAAAAGACTGCCCCCATCAGGTTTTGGTTCTGACCCAGGGGTGACGGCAATTGGCTTCTTTTTCTTTGCATTAAAATCGGTTCGGATGACAATGCCGCCGTATTGGGAGTTGCGTGATAAATAGATCAACGGATAGTCGGGATGGTCCAGTGCTTTTTGCCGATAGGCTTCCCGCAGTTCCGCTCCTGAGGGCCGGCTGCCCGGCAGGCGGTCTCCGATGAAACTACGGGAATAGAGGGTATTGTCAACAGCCTCCATGTATTTAACATTGATGAGACTCTTGATCTCTTCCATGTGGTCCAGGGGAGATGCTTCATTGTCGGTTAGATCCAGTCTGTAGTCTGTCAGGGCATGGTGCAACCCCTTCAAGGCGGCCAGGGAAGCGGCTGAAAAAATATCCTTGTCCCTGGCCTTGTAGACAATGTACACATATTCATCCCCGCCGAAAATACTTTTGAATTTATCATGGGCTTGTTTTACGGGATCGTCTTTATGGAAATAGGCGGCCAAGGATTCGTCAATGACCACATTTTTCACTCCAAAAGCCAAAAAAACAGTGATAAACAGAAAAAACAGTCCTACCCAGATCCGGTTTACCCGAAGCTGATCCGGCAGGTTTTCAAAAAACAGGTTGATCTTGCGGATGGTTTGTCCCATATCAGGCTCCCACAAAGATTATCGATGTGCCCATCTTTATCTCTGGCAAAACCTATTGTCACCATCCAAAAGGATGGAAATGGGAAATTATTTTGTTTTAAATTAGATCAGGCCCAGCCGGACCGCCTCTGTCACGGCTTGCCCCCTTCTTTTTACCGAAAGTTTTGCAAAAATTTTGCTAGCATACCAGCGCACTGTATTCACCGAGAGGCTCAAGGCGTTGGCAGCCTCTTTATTGGATACCCCCTGTTGGAAAAGTTTAAGAATGTCAAGCTCTCTGGCATTGAAGTCCTCCTTAAACTCCCGGATCAGCACCTGTTTGGAAGAACGCGTTTTGTCCTTTGAGTTGAGGCTGCTTTCCAGGGCCGTGGATACATGGGGGTGCAGGTCTCCTGTGGAATTAAGGGCGTGATATAGGTCTTCCATTCCTGACATTTCATTGAGGAAGAGTTGGACATATCCCTGGTTCCGGGAAAGTTCCATTGCCTGGATGAGACAATCCATGGCTTTGGGCCCCCGGCCTGACAGAGTCAAAGCCCTGGATTTTAAGACCAGGCATTCCAACAACCGGCGGTTGCGAACATCTTTTTCATCGGCATGGATCATGGGGTCCAGAATCCAGAACACCTTTTCCCATTGACCCTTCTCCATATAGTACCGGGCAAGTATCAGATATCCCGTGCTGTTTTGAAAAGGGATTTCCATACCCTTCTCAACAAGAACGGATTCGGCCCAGGGTCTGACCAGATCCAGCTTTTTTTCCCTTAGCCAGATATACCTTTTTTGGGCAAGGAGAAGACGCTCTATCCATGAAAAATTCTGACGGGCAATGGCAATGGCATGGTCCACGGCCCCATGGGCCCCATTAAATTCTTTGATGTCTGATAAAAAAACAGCATATTCCCCATAGGAGATGATGATCAGTTCGGGGAATCCGTTTTTTTTTAAAATGGAAATTCCCTTGGAAAAAAAATTTCCTGCCAAGTCCATCTGGTTTTCTTCCTTGAAAATCATGGCCATGATTATGAATATAAACCCGTATGAGGAGGGGATATTGCGCCCAAAAGTCTGGTCAATCGTCTGGATTTCGGTTTGAATAAGGTTTCTGGCAACGGTAAGATTGCCCAATTCCATTTCAAGGAGACCGCGGTTCATGGTGCTCAATGACGACATGAGCAGATTATCGTTCTCCCGGGGGCAAGAAAGGAGGCGAGCCGGTTCAATTTTCCCCAAATGCCGGTAACAGAGGGTGAGCATGAACTTCATCATTTGCTGCATGGCCCCATAGGATTTGGGGATGAGTTCAAGGGCCAAAAGACTTTTTTCAATGGTATCTTCCAGATCACCTTTGCGGTAAAAAGAATAATAACCCAAAAAGGCCATGTGAAACCCTTTGAGCAATCGGTGGTCTTCTTCTGTTTTGGCTTCGTCCACAAGGGGTTGCATGAGTTCAAGAACCTCAAATTGGCCATTGAAAACGTTTACTGCATAATAGTGGCAGGCCAGTATGGGGATAGTCTGAATAATTTCAGGAGAAAGTTGGATGAAATATGGTATCAGGGCCTGCTCCCCTCCCTTTCCACAGAGAGATAAGATGTGGGCGGCCAAGACCCTGGCAGCCAGGTCCTCCCTACCCGCTTCAAGGCCATGGAAAAATGCTTCTTCCAAAAAATCATGGGCCTCAAACCATTGAAAGGCAGCGTGGTGAAGTCGGGCCAACTTTTTAGCCCCTTGCTTTTCCAGCTCTTTTTTTAAAAAATGCTGGAATAAATGATGGAATCTGAACCATTGGCCTGTATCATCCAGGTGAATGAGGAACAAATGGTGGCGCTGCATAAATTCAATAGGGCAAGGTCCGGGGCTCTGCCCGGGACCTTGCCCCGGGGAAGCCACGGCATCATTGCCCGATAAAGACAGGACCAATGGGGGGCAAAATTTCGTTAAAATACTGATACGGGTCATCAGAGTCTGCATGGACAGGGGCAGGTGGGTAAAGACCTCTTCCATGAGGTAATCCTGGATAAACCTGTCTTTACCCGGCACACGGCCCAGGGAAAAATCTTTATTTTCTTTAAAGGAAAGCATGGCCAGTTTTAAGGCTGCCACCCAGCCCTCGGTCTGTCGGGTCAGGATATCAATGTCCTCATCGGTCATGGACTCAGGAAAGAAACAGGTGATAAGCTCAATGGTTTCTTTCCTTGAAAAACGCAATTGGGTTTCATCGATCTCTTTGAGCCGATCTGAAATCCTCAGGCGTGCCAGGCCAAGGGGAGGGGCATTGCGGGTGGCGATGATGATCAAAAGGTTGGCAATGGGATGGTCAATGAGAAAGTTGATCCCATCCTGAACCCGCCTGTCTGAAATAAGATGGAAATCGTCCAGGGCCAGGATGAAATTATGGCTGGATTTTTCAAGACCATTGATGAGGGTTATAAGCAGGTCTTCCGGTTCCGATATCTGTCCTGCTTCCAGCAATTGTTCTGCCGGGTAGCAAGCATGGGGGTCAATTTTGTGAAAAGCCTTTATGACACATGACCAAAAGATGCCCCATGAATCATCCCTTTTCTCAAGGGAGATCCAGGCAGTTTCAGCCTGCCTTTTTTCAGCCGCTATCCATTGGGCCAGGAACGTTGTTTTGCCAAATCCGGCGGGTGCTTGGATCACTACCAGTCCCTTGGCATCGGCATCAGACATAAATTCCAGCAGGGCTACCCTTTGAATCAGAGTCCCTTGATCCGGTGCGGGTAAATGAAATTTGGTATTCAGTATTTGCATGATTCGCTATCCTGATCGATTCTGGGTTTCAATATCCAAGTCGACCATATATCGGTCTGGCCGGGGTTGTCAATTCATGGAGGGCGGTGATCAGGGGGATCCCATGTAAACGGAAGATAGGCCGGTCCCGGTCTGAGTGGAATAGGGACGGGTTGATGGATGTTATAATAAGGTTCGTTTCCAAGTTTTCCTTGCCCCTGGGGACAAAAAACAGCGGCCCGATAAAGAGCATATTATCAAGCTGAACCAGGCCATTTTAACAGCCAGGGTTCCTTGAAATTTTCCAGTGCAGCACCAAACCGTTCATCCTTAAAGAAAATTCCGTTATCGGGCAAGCTTACATAACAATGCGAAGTGCCCATATAATCAAAGCGTAACGCATACGAATGCAGGTAGCCCCGATCGTATTTTTTACTCTCACCGCGGTAATACAAAGGATCTCCCAAAACCGGTGCACCAATACTTTTTAATGCCACACGAAGCTGGTGGGTTTTCCCTGTCAGAGGCCTTAAGATAAACAGCCTGAGACCGTCTCCATATGCTTTGCTGAAAAAACGGGTCTGCGCAGGATTTACCTTAGTTTTTAACATTTTCCATGCTCCGCGCCGCCCTCGTTCCAGATCCCCGGAAATCAACCCCTGGCTCTTTTTCGGTTTTTTATCGGATAAAGCCAGATAATATTTCTCAATTTGCCTGTTTTGAAACAGCAGGGACAACCCCAATGCCGCTTGTTTATTTTTTGCAAATAAAATCAGGCCTGATGTCATACGGTCCAGACGGTGTACCGGGAACAGGTTTTTCTCTTTTTCCATCTCTCTGACATGGTTGATGAGGGATTCACCGTCAACCGATGTATGAAAATCCACTCCC
>PIVQ01001341.1 GCA_003354055.1 Desulfobacteraceae bacterium
TGGGCAAGACCTTCATCATCCCCCGACCTCTTTATATAGGGCGGCAAAGGAATCTGCCCGGCCTCTTTCAACCGATCGGCAAAGGCATCTCCGTCAGGAAAGGCCACCTTCGATATCCGATCCGTGTGAGAGACCACCTTAGCCTCGATCCCTCCGTCCATATGAAGTACAGATCCAGGCTTGGGTCTTTTAGATGCCCGGATCAGACAGTCACATTGAAAGATACCGGTCTTTTCCAGGTGCTTCATACCTGACGCATAATCAATAATCAGGATCTCCACCCGCCCTCCGGTCTCTTTTTTCCCCATGAGCCGGGCCGGAATGACCCGGGTATTATTTACCACCAGAAGATCTCCCGGCCGTAAAAATTCTTCAAGTTCAAAAAATTTATGATGGGAAAGAGAGTGGGTGTCGCGGTTCACCCGCAGGAGACGGGAACTGCTGCGCTCCTCACACGGAACTTGAGCGATCAACTCTTCAGGCAGGTCATAGTCATAATCTTTCAATTGGTACATCAGACGCCTCCCATGGCCAAATAGACCACCCCAAGCCCTGAAAGCATCATAAAAAGACCGAACCGCCGAAGGGTTGTATTATCCAGCCCCAGCATCATGGCCACCATCTGCCTCATCTTCGCAGGAAAGGCAAAATACGGCAGGCCTTCTACGATCATGACCATACCCATGACGCAAAGAAAGAATTTCATTTAAGATTATTCCTTGTTATTCCCTGTATTTATATCTGTTTATCTAAAGCCAATAGAACCCTCTTTTATAGTTTTAGGCTTGTTTATGCAATAAAAAATTATATTGATTAATAAAAATATCAGGGTTATAAAGGAAGGCTATTGTTAATTTAAGTTAGGGAAAATCAAAGGAATAGAGAATTTTATGGTATTTGAACCCGTCATCGGCCTTGAGGTCCATGCCCAGCTCAAGACCCGGACCAAAATCTTCTGTAACTGCTCCACGGAATTTGGCAAATCCCCCAATGCAAATACCTGCCCGGTCTGCACCGGAATGCCCGGCGTCCTGCCCGTTCTCAACAAACAGGTGGTGACCTTTGCCATTAAGGCAGCCCTGGCCACCAACTGTAAAATTGCCCGGGAAAGCAGGTTTGACCGCAAAAACTATTTTTATCCGGATCTGCCCAAGGGATATCAGATTTCACAGTTTGCACTCCCCATTGCAGAACATGGGCAACTTCCCATCGAAACGTCAAATGGTGAGAAGGTAATCGGTATTACCCGGATTCATATGGAAGAAGATGCAGGAAAACTGATTCATGA
>PIVQ01001342.1 GCA_003354055.1 Desulfobacteraceae bacterium
CAGGGAATGTCATTGATAAAACAATCCTGATAAAACGGGTCATCCAGAACATAATCACACCGGGTTTCACACCAGGAATGGCAGTTGGGATAGTCATATAATTTTACCTTGGCTCTGAATTCGGAATACTCGGTACTGTTCCATATGTTTAATGGATCCCGTGCCCTTACATTGCCGAAACTCACCGGATTGACCGTTTTTGTATACCCGATCCGCATGGTCTGGTATCCGTGCCACAAAAAATAACAGGGTGAGACCTGACCGTCCCAGGCCACAAAAAGGGCTTCTTCCTCCACAAAGGGGCAGTACCGCCGGGTTTTTGGCCGTATTTCCGGCAGGGTCAAGTCTATGCCGTAGTGGTCTGCCTTGCATTGCGCCTTTTCGAATATCAGGTTAATCTGATTGAAATAGATTTGATCTTCATCTAATAGATGGAAGAGGTTTACGTATATCCCTTTATTAAGGGCCGCCGCTTTCATCTCCTGGACCAAAGTGTAAATCTCCAGATCTTTTTTGGTCTTATAAAACTTCCAGACAATTTTATTGTAATGACTGATATCCAGATCTTTTTTGGCGGCCTTTTCCCGGTAATGCGCATACAGAGCCAGGCCGTCTTCTGAGTTATCCATAAAGGCCTGTTCTTTTTCCGTAAAGGGATCATAGGCGGTTACATGGGTTACCAGGATAAAATCCACACCCTTAATACCCGCCCAGTCCACCACAAGGGGGAGTTGCTCCATGTTTTTTTTCATGAGGACAAATTCAACCCCTACTGCAAGTTCGGATCCGGGTACCTGGGCTTTGGCATAGTCCAGAGCTGATAGAGCCGATTCAACATCTGCCAGACTGCCCCCCTTTCGAAGGCTGTTGAAAAGACCGGGTTCCGATGCATCCACTGAAATGCAGATTTTATTCAGGCCTGATTTAACAAGGGACACAGCCCTTTTTTTTGTCAGAAGCTTACCGTTGGTCTGAAACCCCCTGACACTTTGTTCCGGCATGGCTGATCTTGCCCTTGATATCCAGGATTCCAGATTTTGGTTCATCAGGGGTTCGCCGATACCGGTAATAATAAAGGTGTGGACATGGGGAAACAGGGGTTTTAATTTCCCATAGGTCATTGGGTCCATATCACCTTCGGGAATCCGGCAACCCTTTGATTGCTTTACACACATCTCACACTTGAAATTACATTGGGTGGTGGGCTCTATGATCAGTTTTTTTGGTGTCATGCCTGTTGTATCTCTTTTGGATTATTCTTCAGTATGATTTATACCCGATCTTTATG
>PIVQ01000041.1 GCA_003354055.1 Desulfobacteraceae bacterium
GACAGAACCACACCGGTAAAGGCATCATCCAGTTCCTTGAAACTTATAACCCGTGGGCCTGTGGCCGGATCGTTGAGAAACACCTTATTGCCCCGGATGCCCTCCAGCACCACAAAATGGTTGAAATTCCAAAATAGAATCAGGGGAAGCTTCAGGGTTTTCAAGCCTTCAGGCTCTTTACGAAACCCCTTGGCCACCATGCCGTACTGCCGGGCAGCCTTAAGGATATTAACAGCTTTACTGCCGTCCCGAGAAACCCCGCAATCCTCCCGCAGTTTTTCTAAGGGAACAAACCGGCCGTAATATCCTAAGACCGTACAAAGGGAGGCAGCCCCGCATTCCAGGGCCTCCATCTGGATCACGGTCGGGGTTCGGACCCGTTTGCGCCGCCACAGATTTTTTTTGGAATTATTTTTGTCCACGCTTAAACAGCCCTTCTCCGATGCCGAGAACATTCTTTTTCAAAAAGGGCAGTACCAGACGGATAGGGGCATCGCTGTCAACCACAACACTGGCCGTACAAAGGGTGCCGCTCTCAATACCGATGTCAGGCCCCTTACCCGAAGACCACTTATATTGGCTTAAAGTAGACTGATCCGCCAGCAGATCCGCTGTGACAGAAATAGGCGCCCCGCCTGCGGACAGGCTGGTCACCAGATCCTGGTTCTGGAGCACCCTGAGCATCCCCTTCTGGGAGGCGGGAAACCCCGATACCTGACGTATCCTGCCCAGCATATACCCGTCTTCCTCCATTTTCACGGTGGAGGGACTGATCCGGACGGTCATACCCACCTTCACCTTTTTCCCGTCCCTGGGTGCAAAATAAATAAATGCCGACAGATTGTCCTTTGTACTCTTTGCCACCTCGATGCTGAGCATGGGTTCACCGGTCTGGATGACCTTGCCGCTGTTTTTGTATATTTCCAATACCCTGCCGCTCCGGGACGAGACAATACGGCTCTGGAGATCCCGGTCCTCTTCCAGAGCACTTATTTTCAGCCGTGCCTGGGAAATTTTGTGCTCCACGGCAAAACGTTCTTTGCGGGTCACGGCCGAAAGGTCCATGTCCCTGGCAGATATATCGTTGAGCTGACGCTGATAATCCAGGATGTTCTGCATGGCTTTTTCATACTGATTTTTGACCTCCTGGACCTCACTTCTGGTGGTCAGTTCCTTTTCCAGAAAATCTTTTTGATGGGCCAGTTCCTTTTCAAGGAACTTAAGATTTTCCTTTTCTCCGGCAATGGTTTTTTCCAGAGTCCGTCTTTCATTGGCCAGGGTTTTCCTCTTGAGCTGGGTGGTTTTATCCCCCAGATTCCGGATCATCTTTCTCTCCGCCTCAAGGCTCAACAGCCTATCGTTCGCCTCTTTAAGCTGATGGTCCAGATCCGGCAGGGAAAGCCTTGCAATCACATCACCCTCTTTCACATCGTCATCCACCTGGACATGAATGGATTTGACCTGCCCTGTGCCAAGGGAAACCACATCGTAAATAGCGCCTTCCCGGAGTAAGATTCCCTCTCCCTGGGTGATGGTATGAATCTCTCCTTTGAGTCCCCAGAAAACAGCAATACCGATAAGGCAGAAGCACCCTATAAGACTGATCCATCCCAGGGGACGTGTCACCTGCATGACAAGGTCCAGCTGCTCGGGTGAAGAAAGGGTTTCTAACGATTTTTTTCTAAAAATGGAATTCGCCAATTTTATTCAGGAGCCTCCATGTTTTTTTACCTTTCATTGCGGATTATGGCCGTACTTGTCAAGGGAAAACAATTGCTCCCGCTGCGAAACCCCTATTTTGACAGGAGATCATCCCGGCAAGATGACCCCATCGTTGCATCGCCTATTGCCACGATGCTGTTTGACGAATTTTCGAACAAATGGTACTGATTCATAACAGCTTGACAGATCCGGCCGATATTACGTTTCGTATACCAGGTATCCTAAAACAGGAGGAAAACCATGGATAGAAAAAAATTTCAAAAAGCTTACGGAAAACTCGTGGCAAAAGCGTGGGACGATGGTGGCTTTAAAGCGAAATTACTCTCAGATCCAATCACGGTATTCAAAGGAAACGACATCGAGGTGCCGGACGGCCTTGAGGTCTGTATTGTTGAAAACACCGCAGATGTAATTCATCTGATTCTGCCGGAGAAACCCTCGGACGAACTTTCCGACGATCAATTGGAAAGCGCCGCAGGTGGACTCTGCGGATGGAAACCCGGTGATGACGGATGGTATCCTGTATAACAATCTGACAAAGGTAACAGCCGAATGATAGAGTTCCCCACGTTCAAACCCCATTTTCATGTTGAAGCCGTAAAAGGCGAAGGCATCTTCCTGCTCACCGAACAGAGCCATTCCGTGCTCACAGGCAGGATTTATGAATTGGTCGCTCCCCTGGTCGATGGCCTGCGAAGCGCTGATGATATTGTTGATGTGCTGTCAGAAGAACTGTCCCCGGCCAAAGTTTACTATGCCCTCTCCCTATTGGAAAAAAAAGGGTATATCATGGAGAAAGCTGAGGGGGATAGTCACAGTCCACCTGCCTTCTGGACAGGCAGAGGTCTGGATCCCCAGGCAGCCAGCCAGGCACTTAAGGACGGTACCGTGACTTTCAAAACCTTCGGTCCTGTTGATGTCCAGGGAATTTCCCAAATGTTCTCCACTGTATTGGCCGGCCTTGGCATCCAGACGGCTGATAACGAAGATCGACCAGGAGACCTGACAATTGTAATCACAGATGATTATCTCAGAAACGGTTTGGATGATGAAAACCTGTCATCCCTGGAAAACAATACCCCCTGGCTGCTGGTAAAACCCTTTGGCCGGGAAATATTTATAGGCCCCCTTTTCGTCCCCGGAACCACGGGCTGCTGGACCTGCCTTGAAACCCGGTACCGGCTGAACCGCGACACAGAACAATTTCTAATGGACAAAACCGGTCGTACAGATCCCTTTCCACTGGCAACATCACACAATCGGGCCACCCTTCAAATCGGCCTTAATATGGCGGCCGTGGAGATAAGCCAATGGCTGGCCTGCGGAAACAGCACAGCGATTGGGGGGAAGATCATCTCCCTGGATACACAGACCTGGGAATCCCGTACCCATCACCTGACCCGACGGTCCCAATGCCTGACCTGCGGGGACAAAGCCACGGACGACCCAAAAGAGTCAGTGCCTGTTCAATTAAAACCGGTCAAGGTAGGCTTCAGGGCGGACGGCGGCCACAGAAAGGTTACCCCGGAAGAAACCATTGAAACCTTTGGCCACCTTGTCAGCCCCATCACCGGCGTTGTCAACCAACTGGAACGTAACACCTCCGTAGGCAGTGGGGTCCATGTTTACCTGGCCGGTCATAACTTTGCGTTCAAACACGACAATCTTAGATCATTAAAGGCGGGCTTAAGGAGTATGAGCGCGGGCAAGGGCATGTCAAAAAGCCAGGCCAAGGCAAGCGGCCTGTGCGAAGGCATTGAAAGATACTCCGGCGTTTATGAAGGCATTGAGCCCAGGATTACGGCAAGCTATGATGCCCTGGGGAAAAAAGCGATTCACCCCTGTGACTGCATGCTGTACAGTAAAACCCAGTACAAAAACCGGAAGGCAATCAATGCTGCCGGATCCAAATTCAACCGGGTGCCGGAACCCTTTGAAGACACGAGTATGGAAATCGAGTGGTCCCCGGTCTGGTCCCTGACCCATGACAGGGAAAAATACCTTCCCACCCAATACCTCTACTACGGATACCGATCCCCGGACAAGAGTATAGCGCCATTATATTTTTCGGCCTGCTCAAACGGGAATGCGTCGGGGAACACCCTGGAAGAGGCGATCCTCCAGGGATTTTTCGAATTGGTGGAACGGGACTGTGTGGCACTGTGGTGGTACAACATGCTCCAAAAACCAGGGGTTGATATCTCAACCTTTAACGAATCTTATTTTTTGGAACTGGAAGCGTATTACAAAACCATAAACCGGTCCGTATGGGTATTGGACCTTACCAGCGACCTTGATATCCCCACCTTTGTCGCCCTGTCCGGGATTCAGGACCAGCCGGAAGAAAATATTATATTTGGATTCGGAAGCCACCTGGATGCAAAATCCGCTGTCCAGCGTGCCCTGACGGAAATGAACCAATCGCTCCCCTTTGTAAAGGGACTGACAAAGAATAAGACATCAAATGCTGAGAATTTCGGGGATTTAGATGCAATGAAATGGTGGAAGGAAGCCACCTGTGACAACCAGCCCTATCTGGTATCGGATCCTGACCAGGACCTAAAAACAGCGGCAGATTATCCATCAACACACTATACCGATATCCTGGACGAAATCCAAACCTGCCGAAGCCGGGTGGAGGAACTGGGCATGGAGATGCTGGTCCTGGACCAGACCCGGCCCGATCTCAAGGTGAATGTGGCCAAGGTGATTGTACCCAGCCTGAGGCATTTCTGGGCACGGTTTGCACAAGGAAGGCTCTATGAGGTACCGGTACGCATGGGATGGCTTGACAAAACCCTGACCGAGGAGGAGCTGAACCCCATACCCATCTTTATCTAATACACGATGATAAGAGGCTTGCCATGGCATACCCGTTTCAACTCTTCTTCAAGGACACTCTTTCTATAACGGAACAGGACGGAGATGCACTCATTGCCGATCCCTCGGGGGCGGCAATGAGAATCAGCACCCCCGACCCCGGTATCCGGATACTTCTGGATGCTCTGAAGAAAAAAAAGCTGACGGAATCTGATCTGTATGATCTTATGACACAACCCAGCGACACGGACCAGGCAGCACGGTTCTGGTATTATCTTGGCAAATTCGACCGTAAAAGTATGATCTGCCGACGTCTGGCGCAGGGGTGCCGTGCCACCCTGATTCCCATGGCAAAGGAATTTGTCTTCAGGGAAACTGCCCCTGACATCCATAAAGAATTTACCCTTTCCCGATTTGCCTATTGCCGGAACAACGATGGAAACTTCACTATTGAATCCCCCCTGAGGCATGGAAAAATTGAAACAGGGCAATGGGGTGCAAGCTTACTGGCCCGGCTCTCCCGACCGGTTTCCATCGCCCGACTCTGCCGGCTTTGGGGCGACGGCCCAAGTGAAGAAGAGATTCAGGCCTTTTTTATCCTTCTAATGAACATAAGGGCTCTGGATGATCCGGGAAAAAAAACCGCACTGGCGCAATGGGATTTCCACGATCTTTTATTCCACAGCCGCTCCCGGATGGGACGGCATGACAACCCTATGGGCGGGACCTTTCGTTTCAAGGATAAAATTGATCCCCTTCCCGCGTTAAAACCGGTTCCCGACGAAAACTATATTTCTCTGTTCAAACCGGACCTCGACACACTGAAAAAAAAAGATATTCCCTTTACAAGGATTTTGGAAGACCGTCGATCCATACGGGACTACAGCCAGACACCCCTGACCATTGACCAGCTTGGGGAATTTTTATTCCGGGCAGCCCGGGCCGTAACCGTTCAAGACCCTGATCCGGACCGGGGAATATTTTACCAGTCCACCACCCGCCCCTCCCCCAGCGGCGGTGCCATGCACCCCTTTGAAATTTATCCTTTGATCAATGAATGTACCGGGATTGAACCGGGACTGTTTCATTACAATCCCAAGGCCCATACCCTGAGCCGGGTGTCCAAGGTCACAGATGAGACTGAACAGCTTCTGGACAATGCCTGCATGGCCACGAACCTTCAGTATGAACCAGGGATTCTCATGGTGGTGGCAGCGCGCTTCCAGCGCACCGGATGGAAGTACGAGTCCATTGCCTATTCCCTGATCCTCAAAGACTTAGGCGCCCTCTACCAGACCTTCTATCTTGTGGCCACAGCCATGGATCTTGCACCCTGCGCCATTGGTACCGGTGATTCGGATCTGTTTACCAGGGCCGCGAGGCTGAACTACTATACGGAAACCTCTGTGGGAGAATTTTTATTATCCAGCAGGCTAAGGTCTGAGTAAAAAAAATTTGCATCCGGCAAAGGAACAGTTTAAGCTATAGAATCATCCAGAAAATGAATTTAAATAGTTTAGGAATCGTTACAAAATAACTTGAATGAAAAGAAAAACCGCCATTGCATTTTTTTTTCTTTACCCTGGTCCTGTGCCCGTGCCTGGCCAGTGAGAAGGTGACCCTGCAACTGGCGTGGAAGCATCAATTTCAATTTGCCGGTTATTATGCAGCCCTCCATAAAGGGTATTATGAAAAGGCCGGCCTTGATGTGGAAATCGTTGAAGGCGGGGAAGGAAAATTTGCAAGGGAGGTGCAGGAGCGCAAAGAGGCCGAACGCGCCCTGGTCCGCCAGAAGAAAAATGCGGAACGCTATCTGAGTCTTGCCGGTGTCATGTTCATCGGCCTTGATAAAAACGGTAATATAAACCTGGCAAACAAAAAAGCCTGCAACATACTGGAATACAGTCAAGAAGAGCTCATCGGCCGTAACTGGTTCGATCATTTCATTCCCCATTCCGTAAGGGAGGAGGTCAAAGCGGTCTTCAAAAAGTTGATGACAGGCAAGTTTGAGCCTGTCAAATACTATGAGAACCCGGTGATTTCACGAAGCGGAAACGAAAAAATAATCGGATGGTATAATGCCTACCTGACCGATGACCATGGTGATGTCAACGGTATTCTCTCCTCCGGAGAAGACCTTTCGGAAAAAAGGCAGTTGCAGGCCCATCTTCTCAATGCACGGAGGATGGAGTCCATCGGCAATCTGGCAGGGGGAGTTGCCCATGAATTCAACAACATCTTAAGCATCATCATGGGCAATAATGAATTGATCATGGAGGAATTGCCCGGTGAGGGCTTCGCCCGGGAAAGTGCCCAAGAGATACAGGTTGCAGGAAAACGGGCAAGGGTTGTGGTCAGGCAGTTGCTCACCTTCAGCAGGCAGGACAATGCCAAAAGAATTCCAATTGATATCAGATCCGTGGTCAGCGCGTCCATAGCGTTGATCCACTCATCCATTCCGGCCAATATCCTCATTAAGGCAGACCTGGACCGGGATGTGGCAACGGTATAGACAACGCCATTTTAAATAAAATATTTGAACCCTATTTCACCACCAAGGCTGTTGGCAAAGGTACAGGCATCGGTCTGGCTATTGTCCACGGTATAGTAGAACGATACTCCGGCGCCATTGCCGTTGATAGCACCCCGGAAAAAGGAACCACGTTTACCATCCTGCTCCCGGCCCATGAGGACCCTGTGAGGAGCCCCGATCCTGATAATCGCCTATCGGCCGTCCAGGAGTTCACGGATTTTCAAGGCAAAATCCTTTGTTATGATCGGTTTTAACAGCAGGCCCTGAATTCCTAAATCCAGGGCTTTTTCTTCGGTCAGAATATCACTGAATCCCGTACAGATCAGGATGGGGATATCCGGCCGGAGGTGATGCAGTTTTTCCGCAAGTTTATCTCCCGGCAGTTTGGGCATGGCCATATCGGTGATGATCAAATCAAATGCATGGGGATCATCCTTAAAAAGCGCCAGAGCCCGGGAGCTGTCCGACCGTGCGGTAACACAATATCCCAGACGTTCAAGTATCTGACTTTCCATTCGAATGATACCTTCTTCATCATCAACGATTAAAATACGCTCATCCCCGCCTGGAACGATTTCTTCCCGATCGGGTTTCAGATCCTCAGGTGCCTGTTCTTCAACGGGCAGATAGACATGGAATATAGTTCCTTTGCCCGGTTCACTGTAAACCGTAATGGCGCCGTTCATGTCCCTGACAAGACCATGGACAACGGAGAGCCCCATGCCGGTTCCCTTGCCCTTTTCCTTTGTGGTAAAAAACGGATCGAATATCTTTTCCGTCAGGGATTTTTTCATTCCCGTACCGGTATCGGATACGGACAGACAGACATATTTACCCTGCATCATATCCGGCAGCATGGTATCTAACTTACCCAATTTGACTTCTTTCAACCCGACGTTCAGCTCACCGCCGGTATCGACCATGGCATGATAGGCATTGGTTGTCAGATTCATCATTATCTGATGAATCTGGGTGGGATCGGCTTTGACTGCACCGCAATCCTCATGAATATCCTGCCGGATCTCAATGGTAGTCGGAATGGTTGACCGGATCAACTTTAATACCTCCTTAGCCACCGGGTGAATCCGAATATACTGCAAATCATATTTTTCCTGGCGCGAAAAGGTCAGGATCTGTTTTACCAGATCCTTGGCCCTTAAGGCGCTGGTATAAATTCTATCCAGCTTGTCATAATTCGGGCTCTCTTTTGGAAAATCTTCTTTCAACATGTCTGCATAACCCAGAATCGGAAACAGAATATTATTAAAATCGTGGGCAATGCCCCCGGCCAGCGTTCCGATGGACTCCATCTTCTGGGCCTGTCGCAGCTGGGTTTCAAGCTTTCCCTTTTCCTCTTCAGCCTGTTTGCGCTCTGAGATATCCCGGCCGACGGAAATAAAATAGGTGGGATGACGCTCGCTTTCCAAAATACGGGACACATTATACTCTGTGGGCACGGTCTGCCCGTCTTTACAGATCAGATCCAGCTCTATTGTGCCGGATCCTGTGTTGCCAAGATCCCGGATAAACGCTGCAGCGCGTTCGAAATCCTCCGGGCTGTAGTAACCCGCCGGTGCTGTCATGGCTGCGATCTCTTCATCTGAGTACCCTGTGATATCATTGAAGGCCTGGTTCCACCGGATGGCCTTACCGGTTTCAGGGTTAAAGAGAAAAAATGTATCCGGCTGGGAATTCAAAGCGGTCTCGGTAAATTCCTTTTCATCCAGCAATGCTTTTTCTGCGGATCTCCGCTCCCTGATTTCATGTTTGAGTTTGACCAGGTAAAACAGAAAGAACCCCATGAGTGAAAGAAAGACACACACTATAATCAGATAGAACCAGCCGGTCTTCCAGAAGGGGCTGGACACAAAAACGTTTATTGCCACTTCCTGTTCGGGTCGGGACCAGATCCCGTTGTTGTTGGAGGCTTTAATTCTTAAAACATAGGATCCGCCCGGTATCTTTGCGTACCTCCCGAACCGTCTGGTCCCTGCGTCAAACCAGTTCTGGTCCAGACCCTGGATCATATATTTGTATTGATTTTTTTCAGGCTGGGTATAGTTCAGGGCTGCGAATTCAAATTCAAAAAAATTATGCTTCCACTGGAGGTTTAATGTGGTCAGTCGATCCAGAGCCCGGCCCGTATCAATGGGTTCCCCGCCCTGGGTCAATGCAGTAAGAAACACCGGCGGGGTAAAGGAATTATCGCTTAATTTTTCCGGAAAAAAGCTGTTTACCCCATTGGGGCCGCCAAACCACAATTCACCGGTTTGGGTTTTAAATCCGGAAAAGTACTGGAAGATATTGCCCTGCAGCCCGTCACTCTGCGTGTACCGCTTTTCAACCAGCCCGGTTTCAGGGTTAAACTTGACGATACCCACATCCGTGGACATCCATAATTTTCCCTCTTCATCCATCAGAGGCCCTGCCTGAACCTGGTTGGTGATGAATCCTGTATCCTTTGTAAAATGCTGAAAGCTGCCGGTTTTCCTGTCCAGCTTGTTAAATCCGGACCCATAGGAGACCGCCCAGAGATTCCCTTCCGCATCCTCGCGAATTTCAGTGACAAAGCCCTTGCCGATAGTGTTCGGATCGTCAGGATTATGGGTATACCGTTTAAAGGTCCGGGTCGCAGGATCAAACCGGCACAACCCGCCGGTCTGGGTACCGGCCCAGATATAGCCCTCGTTATCCTGATACAGATCATAGACAATATTATCACTGATGGTGGCCGGATCATCAGGGTCTTTCATGAATCGGGTGAACCGTTCCACATTTTTTTCAAACTTTACCAGACCGGAACCATAGGTGCCGATCCAGAGGATATCCGGATCATCCCTGTCGTTGATCATGCTGAAGTTAAACAGACTCTTGGGAAGGCTTTTAGGATCGTTTTCATCATGTTCATACCGCTTGACCACCAATCCTTTTGCCCTGTCAAACAGACTCAATGTAGCAGTGGAAACATTGCTGGTGGAGACCCAGAAGTTTTCCAGGCGGTCTTCGATGAACTCGGTGGGATAGGAGTATTTCAGCCGTGACGGATCATTGGCATCACTGGGATACCGGGTGTATGAACCTGTTTTGGGATCAAACCGGTTCAGCCCGCCCTCTTTAAAACCGCCCAGCCACATGATACCGTCGGTATCTTCAAAGATATGCAGGATAGAGCTGGTGCTCAGACTGTTTACATTATAGGGGTTGTGCTGATAAAGATTGAACCGGCGGCTCTTTACGTCATACTTATCTATTTTCCCGCTCACATTGAAAAAGAACAGGATGCCGGACCGGTCTTCCAATATATTATACACGTTGTTAAACCCGATACTGTCCGGGTTGAGCGGATCATGGACAAAATTTTCAAACCGCCCGGTGGGAGGATAAAACCGGCTGACCCCGCTGAGTCCGCTGGCCACCCAGAACATCCCGTCCCGATCCTCCAGCACCTGCCTGACATCGTTACTGCCGATGCTGTAAGGATTATCCGGATCATGCATAAACCGTGTAAACCTGCCGGGTACAGGATCCGCGGACTTAAGTTTATTCAGTCCGCCCTCAAGAGTGGCAATCCACAAATTACCGGCCCTGTCCTGGTATATTGACCGGACATCATTATGACTCAGGCTGTTCTCATCTCCGGGATCATGCATGAACCTTGTAAACTTATTTTTGTCAGGCTCATACCGGGTCAGCCCCGCAGCATAGGTACCAATCCATAAATCCCCCTCGCGGTCTTCAAATACGGCCCTGATGGTGTTGCCGCTGATACTGTTGGTATTTTCAGGATCATGGAGAAAATTAACGAACCGCTTTGTCTTTTTATTGAAATAGCTGACCCCCTTGCCGGTGCCTACCCAGATATTCCCGCCACGGCTTCCGCCAAGCGCCCAGATCTGATCGTTCACAAGACTTGCAGGATCCCCCGGGTCATGGCCGTAACGAATAAAGTAATCCGTGTCTGGGTTGTACATATTCAACCCGTCCCCAAAGGTTCCGATCCAGATCATACCGTCATCATCTTCATACAGGGCATTGGCCTGGTCATGGGAAATAGATCCGGGCTTACCGGTCTTTTTATACCACTTCAACCCATAACCGTCATACCGGGCAAGGCCGTTCTGGGTAGCGATCCAGACAAATCCCTGCCGGTCCTGGAGCACGGAATTGCCCCTGATTTCCGCCCCGGTTCTAAACACATGTTCAAACTTCACGCCAGAGGCATTGGCCCAGGCAAACCACGGCGGCATCGCCGTCATTACGAAAATGATAACAATCAATTTGGCAGCTATGGAAGCTATGAAAGATCTCACGGTCTGTTCCTCTGGACTTGCTTTCTCCATGGGCTAAGGCAGCGACGATTTTCAAATATAAAAAAAACTTCTACAAAAACAAACGATGCAGAGAATAAATTTACCGGGTAATTATGAAAATAAGTTTACATGATACACCAGGGTAAAACAAATTATTTTTCCCCCCTGGGGGTCACGCGAAAAACACGGCAGCCAGTTTTAAGCCAAACAACGCAGCCCCGGCGGTTGCCACTTTTTCCGGGGGGTGAGAATTTTTCTTGACACCCCATCTAATTCTTTCTTAAACTATATTTTATCTGACTCTATTATTTTCTTTCGTTTAGCAAAAATCACCTGTTCTGACCCGAAGAGCCCATACTGCAAATACTAAACCGCAGCGCCATGAACCATTGGACCTAATAAAACCGGCACGATCCCTATGGTCACCATCAGTTCCCGAATGGACCTTTGACTCTCCCTCTCTTAATCTTTTTAAACATGTTTGTTTATGAATAAGCAAATCATTAACAGGAGGACCAAATGGCTATTAAAATTGAAACAATCGAGGTCAAATGTAACGACACAGAAGACTGGACCGGAGCAGATGATCTTTACTACATCCATTTTTTAAAATGCTCCCCCGGGGCCAGGGCGACCATCTACCATGAAGCCAACGCACCAAGTCCTATACCACTTACCGGGCAAGCACGATCACTGCGGACAAACTACTCAAGAGCATTGCATATCAATGACGGCGAAACTTTAAATTTCAATGACAGTCTATTGTTTGATTCCAGTCAAAGCCCCGAAGCCTGCTCAAGTGAGAGAGCCTGCGTCCATGGCGGTATCTATTTTTTTGACATTGACAGCGTCACTGACACAAAAGTTCCTGTTATCACGGCAGGAGTTGTAGGTGCCATGATCATTGGTCTGGGAATTGTTGTCGCAGCTTCCAATGGGTTGCTCCCGGGCCTCGGTGTTATCATTGGCGGAATGGCTATAGCGGCTGCCATGGGTGCCCTGGCTCTTCTGTTGAATATCGATTTCGACGAAGATGATTTCCTTGGAAGCTACTATATAAATCTCCCGGTCGATGGCCCGGCATCAGAAGAATTTACCATTTCACTTGGCGGATCAAGGCGAGGAATCCGTTCGGATCGCAGTACCAATGGCAAAATCAAGACCTGGAGTAAATCCTGGGGGAGCTGCGATTATAAAATAAAAATTCAGGTCACAAGGACTTAATTACGCCACCCCTTTGCGCGACTCTCCCTATCCCTTTCCCATATTTTTCTTCTCTGATATGCCATTGTCCTACCGGCCACATGGTTGCCGTTAAGGACAGGTACGTCCGTTCGAATGCTTCTCACCATATTTTAATTATGCCCTTGCCTTGGCATTACCAGGCTGATAAACATCAAAATCATATGTTGAAGACCATAAACAGACCAGAGGTTAAAATGTCCACCTCCAACAGAAATACTCAGGAGCCGATATGGGAATCAAATATTTTGAAGATCTGTCTGACGGAGAACGCCTGCATTGTGAGTCGGTGCTCATAACAAGAGAGGCGATTCTTGAGTTTGCTACAAAATTTGATCCGCAACCCTTCCATGTTGATGAGGATGCAGCTAACGATTCAATTTTTAACGGACTTGTTGCCTCCTCTCTTCATACCCTTTCCGCATGCACCCGCCTTGTTGTCGAGGCCCAGGGAGAGATTGCCATTTTAAGCGGTGTCGGCATGCACGAGGTGAATATGTACAATCCGGTTCGCCCGGGAGATACCCTTTCGGTCGAGGCCTTTTGGACTGAACTGAAAAGATCAAACAGCAAACCGGATCGCGGCTTTGCATCCATCAAATGCAACGTCCGTAACCAAAAGGAAGACCCCGTCATTGATTACGGGTATCGTTACCTGCTGGCCTGTAAAAATTTTGGAAATCAAGGTTAAAAAGCATGGATGATCATTTGAAAACAAATTTTACCCGGGATTACAAGCCAGGGTCTGATGCGGTGGTAGCACTTATAAACGGGCAATTTGCAGATGTCGTAAACGGCAAATATTTCCCCCGGGAAAGCAGCCTTCTCATCCGGGGAGATCAAATTCTGGCAGGTCCGAAAACTTCCGATGATCACAACGAGATAAAACCTGACTTTTATGTGGATTTAAAAGGCAAGCCGGTTATCCCCGGCCTGTTCAACACCCACTGCCATGTTCAGATGCTCATGCCGTCATTGGTGCCCAGCCTGAAAGATACGCGTATTGCCAGAAAGAATCGCCGCCGGCAACTGGATAAAAACATGGCGGATTGCCTGGCCCACGGCGTTACCAATATCCGGGACACCATGAGTGAAGACCTGAGAAGAAACAGACGTCTCAAAAAACGTATAGCCAACCGGGAACTGCCCGGCCCGCGAATCCTGCAGTCGGTCATCGTCACCCAGCCCAACGGATATCTTTCGCAGAAGTACAATCTTCCCATCCGGCTGATACGTTCGGTTATGGGCATGCCCACCCTTGATTTTGAAAACAAAGAATCCGGTATCCTTATCTTTCCGCCCGATGCAGATGAACAGCAAGTCCGGGATACCGTGGACCGGGCCATCGACGAAAGAGGCGCCCAGGCCATCAAGGTACCTGAACAGCGCCTGAACCTGAACAATATGAAAAACGATCTCTCCATCATGGCCATCCATCAGCTGGAAGCGCTCGCAGACCAGGCACAAAAACGCGGCCTGCAATCCACCATCCACCATGTTACAACTGAAACCTTTCAAAGAGGGGTTACCGGCGGGGTTTCCTCTTTGGGCCACCTCCCCTGCGACAAAGAACTAACCGACGAAGATGTCACAGCCTTTATTACCGCTGGCACCATCATCGAACCCACCCTTTCCGTCGGCTACGACGTTGCCTGGCCCCTGAAAGGAATTCCCGCAGGCCAAAGCCCGAACATGAAGCTGCTCTCCGATTACCGCGCAACCACCTTCACCTTTGCAGACCTTGCCAAAACCTTCTACACCCCGGAGCTTCAGGGTTGCGTAAACCAGTCCCACGACAAGTTTACCAGCAACAAACCCAGGTTCTTAGGGTTAATCGACATGACCAAAATGATAAAAAGCTATTGCAGCATTGTTTCCATCGGAGGAAACAACCTAAGAAAACTCTACGAAAACGGCGCTGTCATGGCCACGGGCAACGACGGCGGCATCCCGCCCTGCACCCCGGCCATGATGGGCCTTGAACTGGCCCTGTTCGACCTGTTCCTCAACCATGACCAGCAGACCTTCACCGGAGCCGACGCCCTGCGAACCGCCACCATCAACAGCGCCTGCGCCCTGGGTCTCCAGGACCGCTTCGGCTCCATTGAAACCGGCAAGACAGCAGACCTAGTGATCCTTGGCGCAGACCCTTTTCAGAATTCCAGTGCAATAGGCAGCCGCGCAGACGCCCTGTTCATGGACGGCAGACTGGTCATCAACAACTGCGACCTTGAGGTAACACCCGCGTCCAAGTTTGCCCCCCCTGCAACAAAAAGCAACCATCTTCTTTGAGAACCAATACGCCTATGGACACTGGGTTTTTCAACAAAACCGCGGGCTTCTTCCGGCGCAATAAATTGTAATCTACTCATTTCTAATCCTCTTGTATATGTGATTTGCAGATAAAAACTTTTGAATCCATTAATTTTATATAAGACTCAAATTCGTTCAGATTAATCAATTAAACTCCTTAAGAGGGGTCATCATTAATTCCCCATCACCTGTTAGAAAATTCTTCACCCAGAAATAAGCAAAAACAGCTGTAATCAGATTAGCTATAACAATACCTGACCAGACACCTGTCAGACCATACTTAAATGAGATTCCAAGCAGGAAGATTAAAGGAACTGTTAAAACAATATTTCTGATTATTTCCAGAAGTAAAGCATTCATGCTCTTGCCAAAACCAATGAAAAGAGAACCTGAAATCATGGCTATGGCAAGAGTTGGGTGGCCCCAAAATACAATACGTAAAAATGTTATTAAATCATCTCTTAATACTTCTCCTCCCTCTGACCATGTAAACAGTTTTGTTATGAAAGGTGCTGCAATAAAAGTTATAAGAAGCATACCAATAGAGATCAGGGTGGCGATTTTTAAAGAGTAGTTAAAAGCTGAAAGTACCTTTTCTCTCTCTTTTGCTCCATAAGCAGCTCCAATAACTGTAACAGCAGCAGAAGAGATACCCACGAGAGGTAAAACGAGAAAATGCATATACCGTAATCCGGTGGAATATACAGCCACACCATTCTCTCCTGAAATAAGAGTGATGATTTTAATAGTTATGAAAATCATAAAAGCCATTAAGAGCTGACTGACAGATACCGGAACAGCTAAATGTAAAATCTGCGATATACTTGTTTTATTATATTTATAACCTTTGAAATTGATTGTCAGATATGTATTTTTTTTAAAAAAAGTGTAGTAGCAACAAATCAGAGTGGCAAGGAGTAGTGAAGTCAAAGAAGCCCAGGCAGCACCAGCAACTCCTAACCCAAAACTGTAAATAAATATAGGGTCAAGTATCATATTAACAATAACGCCGGTAATTGAAATCACCATGACAAGCTTTGCATTTCCCTCACTTCTGAATATGGCGTATGCACCTTCTGAAAAGAGCAAAAATATTAACGAGGGTATCATGATCTTTCCATAGGAGAGTGCATCTGCAATTGATTTATCTGCTCCCATGAACAGAAACAATGGTTTCATTAAAAACAGTAACAAAAAAACCAACAAAACTGATACAACCAGAATAATAACAAACATGTGATTGGCGAATTGATCCGCACCTTTTTTATCTTTTGCACCAATTCTATGAGCGATGCATGTCCCGCCGCCTATACCAACTCCGGCTGCAACAGCTGACGCTATCATAAAAAGAGGTACAAAAAAGCCAACCGCAGTAAGTGCTTCCGGCCCTATTCCGGAAACCCATACCATATCAGTTATCTGTAGTATTCCTGATGCAATTAAAGAGAAAAAAATTGGTATTGAAAGACTGACTATGGCTTTTTGAGGATCTCCTAACAACATCTTAACACCTTCAGTTGTCATTTCACTTCTCCCCATCATATTTCCATGTCCCATTTTGGAACCTCCCTGTTTATAAAATAATTAATAAGAAATTAGTTAGAGCTGGTTAAATATATTACTGGAATCTGAAAGAAGTAAGTGGCATAAACGACACATAAAGTATCTTTCACGACATCTCCAATTCCTTATCCATTATCATAAAGAAATCAATGGATTTATTTTTGATTTGATGCTCAAATACTATTAAATAAAGTTTAGTAATAATTACTGAATTTATAAAACTTTGAACCAACAGGATATTCAAATATAATAGCATGGCAATATTGATACTATTGTTTAATTTACGACATATAAAAAATTCAGGAGGAAATTGATGAATATTTTCATATTAGGATTTGATAAAGCCTATACAAGTTCACTTGTAACCTTTATGGATATCTTTCAGATGGCACAGCAGTTTCTTCAGGATGTAAAACACAATTCAAAAACCAGAGAGCTTACGATAAAACTTGTTTCCACAGATGGAAAACCAATTCTCTGCCAAAACAACATTCTTTTAAATGTCCATTGCGGACTGGAAGATATTCACAATGCAGATATTATAATAATCACTTCAATTCATGATGTGGATACAACGCTTAAAGAACAAAGTTTTATGGTTGACTGGTTAAAGGAACAATATAAAAAAGGAACAACTCTGGTCACCATCTGTACAGGATCATTTTTACTTGCTGAAACCGGTTTATTGGATGGAAAGGAAACAACAACACACTGGTCCATGAAAGATGAATTCAAAAAACGTTATCCCGCAATAGAAATGGATTCTGAAAAAATGGTTATAAATCATGGAAATATATATTGTTCTGCCGGGGCTGGTTCCAGTACAGATCTTGCCTACTATTTACTGGAAAAATATTTTGGACACTCCCTTGCTGCAAGAACAGCCAAATTCTTTGTCCATGATTTCAGAAGGTGCTCTCAATCTGTTTATACAATTTATGATCCAAAAACTGATCATAACGACAAAGAAATTTTAAAAACCCAGTACTGGATAGAGGAAAATCTGTCAGAATCATTAAAAATTATAGAGTTGTCAAAGATAAGTTGCATGAGTCAGCGAACATTTGAACGAAGATTTAAAAAGGCAACCGGCGACACTCCAATAGTCTATATTCAAAAAATGAGGGTAGAAAAAGCAAAGAATAAACTGGAAACGACAAATCTCTCTTTTGATGAGATATCTTACAATGTTGGGTACCAAAATAACGGTTCTTTCAGAAAAATATTTGTGAAATGGGTAAGCCTTCTTCCTTCAGAATACAGGGAGAGGTTTCAGGCATATAATTAACCCAGTTGAAAAAAATATGATGTTTGATTTATATTTTTAGAATCAAGGCCTTACTCTTGAAAAAAAAGTTGCTTTTATAATAATATTTTGAACAGATTTAATCCGATTGCTTAGGATCGGCTCCAAAATTACTTGATCTTTTGTTTTCAAAATACCCAGTCTTTTAAGGGGTTTTGGAAATAATTTAGATCAAGTTATTTTGTAACGATTCCTTAGGAGGGACTTATGATGACTCGTACACTGACAGGCTTGGCACTGCTATTGCTCGGCAACTTGCTATTCATTATGCCTGCCGAGGCCAATGTCTTTCCACAAATGCAACCCTGCCTCGCGAAAAAAATGCATCTGCTGCAAATGTTGCCTGATAATTCTTACATCATCCAGGTCATGGGCCATCAATTTCGCAAAGCTGACGAGTGTGTTCCCTTCTACGTGACCTTTACCTGGGAGAACCATTACGACCGTGACGATGGCTATAGCCAGTATTCGCTGCAATTCGTGCAAACTTTTATCGGTGAACTCTGGTATAGCTCGGACAGCCAAGAATTCACTTTGGTTGCCAACCCTGCTCATTGGAAAGGAACAAGCTATATCAAGAAATTTGATGGTTATGGCCAGGCCTGTTTACGTTTCGATGAGAATGATAAATGCCTTGAATTACATAAGTTCGATCGTGGCTATGTACGGGCAATAAAGACACCTGATGAATACCTGGTCTCGTTGAGTTATGCCTATCCGGCAGTTGCTGCTCACGGCCAGTCAATTCCTATTACTTTACATGCCTTCTCACCCATATTCGAATTCAGGGACGCCCAACGCAAGTGGAGGCCCAATGGCGGACTTATTAAAATAAATAATCCGGCGTTGATTTCGATTGATTTTCCAGAGCTTGTTAAGGCGGCATCAACTAAAGGGACTTTTATCACCACCATCAACTATAACCGTAATAATGACCTTGAACGGGTAAGTAACTATGACAGGGGCAAACTGGTTATCAAGCTTGATTTTGACCCGGACTGCGAGGGCTACAACAACAGTGATATGGATCCCTGCCAACAGATTGCAAGCCTGCTCGACGATCTGCAGCTTGCATTGCATGCTCGTGACCTTTACCCGGAAGCACTACTGGAAATCGATAATGCACCCAATTACGACATAGACAGGCTGGTTGTGACAAAACTTCATCAATTTTATCCATACATTACGGCTGCTGAAACTGAATGGATGCTCGATAGGTCTGGCAGAACGGACCCCAAAACACTCAACTATAAAGTGCCGGACGGTTGTAATAAATGCACTGCAAAACCGCTTTGTGAGTGGGAAAACGAAGCCATCATCAGACATGAAGAAGCAAACGTGGAATACCTGAATGCGCATCCTGATGAACGGGATAAACTCATGAAAAAACCACCGTTTACAGATGCTAATAAACATTACCGCGAGGTGGCAAAAATTTTATCGGCTATAGAATACCGCTCCTATAATGAACGGGCCAAGTACCTGAAAGAGATTATTTATCAAGAGCTGAATCAAAATCCAGAGTGTACATTTGATACCGATTTTTATAGTAAATTCCAGTCACTCATACATCAAATCAAATAATGTTAGAAGACATATGGAATCTCTGCGGATGACTGCTCTGAGGATTTATCTAAAACATCTCTGATAATCTGAGCAAATTCCTTTTTTATAAGTGGCTTCGTTATAAACGCCTGAATATTAAATTTACTGCTGGTTTCTTCGTTGATTTGATCGCTGAACCCTGTGCAAATAATTATAGGAATATCTGTTCTTACAGCTTTAATTTCGCTGGCAAGTTGAGTACCTGTCATGTTAGGCATGGTCATGTCTGTAATGACCAGATCAAAATCATCAGAGTTTGCCTTGAAAGTTTCAAGAGCATCAAAGCTTCCGGTTCTTGTTGCCACCTGATAACCCAGTCGCTCAAGCATCAATTTTTCCATTTTGACGATTGCTTCTTCATCATCCACAAGGAGTATTCTTTCCGTGCCTCCTTGAATTGGCTTTAATGGGTGATGTTTTCCGTTCTCTGATGCGCTTTTCATTATTGGTAAGTAAACATGGATTTCGGTTCCTTTACCTGACTCACTATAAACGTGGATATCACCATTAAAGCTTTTAACAATTCCTATCACTACTGAAAGTCCTAATCCTGTACCTTTGCCTGATACCTTTGTTGTAAAATACGGGTCAAATATTTTATCCAATATATCCTTTTTAATCCCTGTTCCCGTATCAATCACTTTCAACAATGCATATTCTCCGGGAATAAAATCAGAAAATCCTAAAGGGATTGACTCAATTTTAGTTTGTTTTAAAACTATTTTGAGTTTGCCTCCTGATTCTTGCATGGCGTGATAGGCATTTGTTGCAAGATTCATTATGATCTGATGAATCTGAGTGGGGTCAGCACTCACCACACCGCAGTCAGGATCTATATCGGTTTGAATATCTATAGTTGCCGGGATAGAAGATCCAAGTAGTTTAAGAACTTCTTTGAGAATGGATTGAATTTTAGTAGGTTTAAATTCCTGGTCACTTTGACGGCTGAAAGTAAGAATTTGTTTGACAAGTTCTTTTGCTCTTAATGCGGCTTTGAAAATTTCTGAAACACTTTTTTGTTCCCGGCTATCTTGAGGGAGATCTTCTTGGAGCATTTCAGTAAAACCAAGTATGGGGGACAGAATATTGTTAAAATCATGAGCGATCCCACCGGCAAGTGTTCCTATGGCTTCCATCTTTTGGGCTTGTCGAAGTCTGATTTCGAGTTTATGTTTTTCTTCTTCAGCAAGTTTGTATTCAGTATTGTTACGGGCATTGACAACAAACCCTATTATATTTTTTCCGTTATCTAAATATGGAGAGTATTCGACGTCCATATACTGTCGTCCCTGGGCAGGAAAATCAAACCATTCACTGTAACGAACACTGTGTCCCATCATACAATCTTCAGCTTTGGACTTAATGATATTTTTAAAAAACTCATCTCCAAAAACTTCTGAAACTGAATGCCCAATAATATCTTCTCTCTCTTTGTCGAATGCTTTCAGATAGGCATCATTCGCTGTATGATAAATAAAGTCTGTGTCAAGCATTGCCATCATGTCATGGGAACTGGATACGATATATTTGAATTCTCGCAGAGATTCTTCTGTTTGTTTTTTTTCTGTAATATCTCTTGCTATAGACATTACATATTGCGCCCCTTCATCTTCAAACATACTGGATGAAATTTCGACTGGGATTTTATTCCCGGATCTATCAACGTGTAGCATTTCAAAAATCTGCTGTCCGTTTTCCAAAAGATTCTGTTGTACACTACGTTTGCTCCCCATTTCATTTGCATCGATATCACGGGGCGTCATTTGTAAAAGCTCCTCTCGGCTATATTTCAGCCGGAAGCAGGCAACATCATTAATTTCTGTAAAATGACCAAATTCATTATCCGTCGATTGATGAACAAAGACTGCATCATTACCACTATTGAACAGTTTCGCATATCGTTCCTTACTTTTCTTTAATGCATTTTCCGATTGTACTCTTTTCTCAATGTTTTGCCTCAATTTTGTACGCATTAAATTTATTGAATTAATCAAACGACCAAATTCGTCTGGATGTGATGGCTCAGTTCTACGATTTATTGAAATAATTGTATCTAATCGATCAAAATTAAATTCCATAAAAGATTTGGTTAAGAAATTTAAGTGTTTCATAATGAGCGAATAAAAAATAAGAAGTATACAGATTGAAACGAAAAATGTTTTAAAGGTTTGAGTCATCAGGATTAAGAATACTTTATCTTTTAACCTATCAATAACAGCATCTTTACTGGCAATTACCTGTAAAGTGCCAATCTTCTTTTTCCCATCAATTTCAAGGTAAAACGTCTTTGATATCGTGTTACCGTTTTTTTTAGCCCCAGCTTTTTCGATAATGACATCCGGTGCTTTTCTTAATTCATTTACTTCCAAATATTCTATATCACGTAACGTTAAAGCGCCCTGAAGATTCTTACGAAGCTGTGGGTTATCCATCTTCCATAAATTTGATGCAATTGGTTGTAAGTACCCCTGTTCAATATGGTTAAATGCCTCATCAATTCTTGCCATATCAATTTTATAATCAAAATAAAGCTGTATACATGTGCCCACTATTGTAAAAATGGAACTGCAAACCATTATGTATAATAACAAGCGGTAGGATAACCTATAATCTTTTCTGTGATTTAGAGGGTTTTTCAATTTATTATTCCAATTTGTTTTCAAACCCATATTTATTCATGATTTCAGAAAAAAAACCTGTTTTGAAAAGTAAAAACAACCCTTCATTGTAATCTTTTAGGCGTATAATGTTTTCGGGATTTGACTTGGAAAATGCCATATACACAAGCTGGCTTTGCAAAGGCTTTCCAATAGTTTGGATTTCATTTCTCCGACCCAATTGTTTTGCTTCATAAAAAGCTACTGATTTTGAACTAACGAAAAAGTCATAACGTCCGGCTAATAATCTTCTGATGCCATTTTTGTAGCCCGATGTTGGGATTTTAGAAAGATAATCAGCAGAATCAAATTCTTTTGATAATGATCCCCCCCTGTTATGCCCAAATGTAAACTCTTTTAATTCTTCTAATGAATTATAATTTTTTATAGGATGAGTTTTTAACGCTATTAGATAAACTTCATGGACAGTATAGGGTGCTCCGTACCAATAATAGTCAAGTCTCTCTTTGTTCAGATAAATTTCCGTGATGGCATCGCACACTTTTCCCTCTTTCGCCAACGCTTGTGCTCGTTTCCATGGAAGAAAAGATTTTGTGAGCGTATACCCTTGAGGCTCAAAAATGGCTTTTATGATCTCTGCAGTATACCCTTCATTTTTCAGGCTAACACTATGATGAGGGGGCCAATCAAAACAACAAATAGATATTGTTTTATCTTTGGCTTGAACTAGGGGCTGTTTCTAAAAAAGTTGAGAAAAATCTAGACATTTGAAATAGACCATGATTTTGTTCTGTTTATGAACAGACATGCTATTTCAAATGAAAAGTGGATACAGATTGAACCGAT
>PIVQ01000543.1 GCA_003354055.1 Desulfobacteraceae bacterium
TTGCCGATGAATTGTTTATCAGTCCCCATACCGTGAAAACCCATCTCCATAATATCTTTAAAAAAATCAATGTGAAGCGCAGGCTTCAGGCAGCCCTCTGGGCCGCGAAAAATCTCTGATTCAACTTGAAAACAACTATGACATCAGCATGTTAAACAAAATGGTACCATTGGTGTATATACTTCCTGGCCAATTGTCCGTATACATGTGAACCGTGTAAAAGTTTGTAATTTGTGAATCAGGAGGTTTATGATGAGAAAACTTAATCTTTTTGTATATATGGCCATTTTCTGCGGCCTTTTGTTATGGGGAAATACCCTGAACGCCACCCAGTACGAGTATAGTGATGCTCCTGTTGATACCTATGGGGCTGTCCGCCACGTAACCGGGACATGGCAGCGCCTGGGCAGTGCCTGGGACAATGAGTCAGCCCCCCTGACCGTGGACCAAGACCTGTCCGATGACGGTGTGGTCTGGTCTGTTGACGGTGGAACTACCTGGGGCAATGACCGGTTGCTGGTAGGCCAGGACGTGACGTTCGGGTTTGAGTTTACAAGGGCCGGATACGGCAACCATCAGTATGACGGTCTGAATGCCTGGGTAGACTGGAATTCAGACGGCTACTGGAGTGACGGTGAAAGCGTGATTGACGTGCAATGGGACAAGGGTGATACCCTGGTCGACGACAATGAGTACTGGAACTTCTATAACGCAAACAACGGCCAGGTCATCAATCCAGATGCAGAGCTGAATGCCTTTTTTACCAGCGAATCCTTTACCGTTACCGATGAAATGGATGAACTCTGGCTCCGCGCCAGGGTGGCCTGCAGTTCTTCCATAAAAAATGCAGGCGGATCCATTACCCCTTATAATAATATTCACCAGGGTGAGACCGAAGACTGGCGGCTTGCCGTGGCCAACCCCGTACCGGAACCCGGTACCATGGTGCTTTTGGGCTGCGGTCTTCTCGGGCTTGCCGGGGCAGGGCGTAAACGGTTTAAACTCTAATTCCTTTCGTATTGCTTTTAAAGCCGGATCAGGTATCTGATCCGGCCTTTTTTATACCTATAAGTTATGTGACCCTAATAAGATATGTATTTACAAATTATGTTTCGTGGTTACCATTAATCTGAATATAATAAACAAAGGAGGCCCGCCATGCCTTTGGATATCATAGAAACATTTCAGATCAGCCATCTCAGCATTCTTGACCAAAATGGAGAGGTAGACAAAGATCTGGATCCCAATCTTAGCGAAGATAAACTGATCCGTCTTCATGAGGCCATGACCCTGTCGCGGATGATGGATAAAAGACTTCTCAACCTCCAGCGCCAGGGACGTCTCGGTACCTTGCCCGTATGCACCGGGCAGGAGGCGGCCTTTTGTGCGGCTGTCCTTGCCATCCGGGATCAGGACTGGTTTGTTGGATCCTACCGGGAACTTGGGGCCAGACTCATGCGGGGTGACACCCTGAGGAATACCCTTTTGCTGTACAATGGGCATGAGGAGGGCAATGTAAACCCTGTAAATGACAGGACTCTTCCCATATCCATTGTGCTGGGATCTCAACTTCCCCATGCCGTGGGTCTTGCCTATGGTTCCCGGTTGAAAGGAGAGAAAGATACCGTGGCTTTGGCGGTGTTCGGTGACGGATCCACCTCTGAAGGGGATTTTCATGAGGCCCTTAATTTTGCAGGGGTGCTCAATGCCCCGGTGGTTTTTTTATGTCAGAACAATCAATTTGCCATTTCCACACCGCGGGCCCTCCAGACCCGGTCCGAGACCATTGCCCAGAAGGCGATCGGTTACGGCATCCATGGTCTTCAGGTGGACGGAAATGATCCCCTGGCCGTATACCGGGCAACCAAAGAGGCAGCGGACCGGGCCAGGGCAGGTGACGGCCCCACCCTCATCGAGGCGGTTACCTTTCGTATGGGCATGCATACCACGGCAGATGATCCAACGCGGTATCGTACCGAGGATTCGGTTGAGGCCTGGAAGGCGAAAGATCCGCTGATCCGGTTTAAGATCTATCTTACGGAAAAAGGGCTCTGGGATGAGGAAAAACAGACAGACCTGGAAACCCGGATCAAAGCGGATATCGACACGGCTGTGACAGAATTTGAACGGGGGGTGGACGTCAAGCCAGACGCCCCCTTTGACCATGTATTCGGTACCCGGGCTCAGATTATTGAAGACCAGCGGACAAGGTTCCTGGCAGATCTTGCAAAGGAGGCAGACCATGGCTAAAATAAATATGGTACAGGCCCTGAATAAAAGTCTTCACGATGCCATGGCCCGGGATGATGCCGTACTGATTATGGGTGAGGATGTGGGGATTAACGGCGGGGTTTTCCGGGTTACGGACGGGCTTTACGATAAGTTCGGACGGGATCGGGTCATTGATTCCCCCATTGCCGAATCCGGTATCCTGGGGACAGCCATCGGCATGGCTATGGCCGGTCTTAAACCGGTAATCGAAATGCAGTTTTCCGGATTTTCCTATGAGATGATGCACCAGATGGAGGGCAATGCCTCAAGGATGCGGAATAGGTCCAGGGGGCAGTTTACCGTGCCTTTGGTGGTCCGCATGCCGTATGGGGGCGGGGTCCGGGCTCTGGAACACCACTCTGAAAGTAAGGAGGCCTTTTATGGCCATACTGCCGGGGTTAAAGTGGTGATCCCCTCCACTCCCTCCAACGCAGGGCCGCTTTTAAGGGCAGCCATTGAGGATCCGGATCCTGTTATTTTTATGGAACCCAAACGGTCCTACCGGTCTTTCAAGGAAATCGTCACACCGGGTGAGTATGCCATTGGCAAGGCCCGGGTTCTTGAAGAGGGCGAGGATATCACCATCATCTCCTGGGGAGCCATGATGCGGGATACCCTGAAGGCTGTGGAGATGATCAAGGCGGACCAGGACTTTGCACCGGAAATTATTGATCTGCTGACCATTTCTCCCATGGATGTTCACACTATCATCGACTCGGTGAAAAAGACCGGACGCTGTGTGGTGGTCCAGGAGGCCCAGCAGTCATTTGGCCCGGCCAGTGAAATTATAGCTCTGATCAATGACCAGGCCCTGATGCATCTTGAAGCCCCGGTCAAACGGGTGACCATGTATGATGTGGTGGTTCCTCTGTTCGCCAGGGAATTGATGTATCTGCCGTCAAAGAAAAAGATTGTCCGGGCCATTCAGGAAACCCTGGAATTTTAGGAGAATCCTATGTTTGAATTTAAATTACCGGATCTGGGAGAAGGCATTCACGAGGGGGAACTCCTCCAATGGCATGTGGCTGTGGGTGATTTCATTAACGAAGATGATCCTCTTTGCGAAATGGAAACAGATAAGGCTGCGGTGACCATCCCCTCCCCGCGCACCGGGACAATTGCTGCGCTCAATGCAGAACCCGGGGAGACTGTTGAGGTCGGCCATGTGTTTGTGGTGATTGATGACGGCAGCGGAGAGCAAACCGGGGCAAAAGGAGAATCAGTACCGGACGTCCCGGAGACGCAGGCAGAACCGCCTCCATCAAAAATAGCCGGTGCAAGAACCCGTTCCGGTAAAAGGATAATCGCTGCCCCTGCCACCCGGCGGCTGGCCAGGGAAATGGGCATTGATATCCAGATGGTACCGGGATCCGGACCTGGCGGGCGGGTGACCCCGGAGGATTTGAAGGCCTTTGACAGCCGTGTCGGGATCAATGAACCTGCTGCAGAGCCAATGGCCTTTGCGCCCGGAAAGGAAACATCTATACCATTTCTGGAGATATCCGGGCTGCCGGAATTCGACGGGCCGGTGGAACGCTTGCCTATCCGTTCCCTGCGGAAAAAAGTGGCTGTCAAAATGACCTCCGCCAGTCTTCTGATTCCCCATGTGGCCCACATGGATGAGATTGATGTGACGGAGATTGACGGTCTCAGGCAGGAGTACAACCTACGCCACGCAGATCGGGCACAGGATGATGCGTCTCATAAGGGCAAGCTGACTCTCCTGGCCTTTGTGGTCAAGGCGGTTGCGGCGCGGCTGAAAGATTATCCCATGTTCAATGCCAGTGTCGATCTGACAGCCAATGAGATCGTCTATAAAAAATTCTATAATATCGGCTTCGCAGCAGATACCCCCAGAGGCCTTATGGTGCCGGTGATCCACGATGCCGACCGGCAGAGCCTGGCCGGGGTGGGATATCGTATCCGTCATCTGGCGAAGCTGGCCCGTGACGGGGAAATATCCGTACCGGAACTGACCCGGGGCACCTTTACCATCACCAATGTGGGCGCCATCGGCGGCACCCATGTGTTTCCGATTATCAATTCACCGGAAACCGCCATTTTTGGCCTTGGCAGGGTGGAGAAAAAGCCTGTGGTCTGTGACGATGAGATTCAAATCCGGAAGATGCTGCCCGTGACCCTTAGCTTTGATCATCGAGTGGCGGACGGTGCCCAGGCCGCGGCCTTTGTAAGGGATATCAAGATCATGCTGGAAGACAGTCTGGATTTTATGAGCCAAATCTAAGGGGGGATAAATCATGGTTGTGGGTGAAATGATTCTGGAGACCGATATTCTGGTCATTGGCGGCGGCCCCGGCGGATATACGGCTGCCATCCATGCGGCGGATCTGGGAAAAGAGGTGGTGTTGGTGGAATCCCGGCCTGATCTTGGCGGTGTCTGCCTCACCGAAGGTTGTATCCCTTCCAAAACCCTTATCCATGCGGTGGGTCTGGCACAGAATGTAAACGCAGCAAAAAGCATGGGCCTGGTCCATGACGGTATTTCCTTTGATGTGACAAAGCTGAGACGTCATATTCAAAAGGTGGTCAAAGTGCTGTCATCAGGTGTATCCGCCCTGGTGGAAAACCGGGATATCGAGCGGGTTCATGGCCATGCCCGGTTTCTGGACAGGCACAGTGCCTATGTGGACGGGGCCAATACCATTGTTCATTTCAACCATGCCGTAATTGCAACAGGTTCCGGAATCAATGACCTGCCGAAGGGGCTGGTAAAAGAACCGGTAGAAGTGGAGAACGGCACCGGATCGGATTCTCAATCTTCTGTCTGGACCTCGGCACAGGCCCTGAGTCTGCCGGAAATTCCCGAAAGCCTTCTGGTCATCGGCGGCGGGTATATCGGACTTGAGATCGGCCAGGCCTATGCCGGCCTTGGCAGCCGGGTGACCCTTGTGGAATTCAGTGAGGCTCT
>PIVQ01001343.1 GCA_003354055.1 Desulfobacteraceae bacterium
GACAAGGCGAAAGCCAAAGAATACTTTGATGCGCTGAAAAAGGACGGGGTGATTCCGGACGGATTTGAATTCTCCATTTATACCTCCCAGAATCCTTATAGGGTTAAGATTGCCACAGCCATTGCCACCGAGTTGAGAAAATACGGTCTCAAGGCCAAGGTGGAGTCCCTGGAATGGGGTACGCTTTTCCCCATCCTCAAAGGGGATTCCGGCTTCTATATCATGGGATGGGGCTCAGTGCCCGATCCGGACCGCTGGACCTATAAGATTTTCCACTCCGCATCCACCATGAACTTCTCCAAGTACAATGATCCTGAGATTGACAAGGCATTGGACTTAGGCAGAAGCCTGGTGGGCAACGATAAACGCGGGGCGCAGTATCAAAAGGTGATGCGTCAGACCCTGGGGCAGGATTATATCCATATTCCCCTGGTGTTCAAGAGCGTATCCGTGGTCTGCGGGAAAAACGTAAAAGATTTTTCTCCCTCTCCCCAGGATTATTTTCACCTGGTAACGGAAAAGCGGAACGTCAGCCTCCAGTAAGGAGGGTGTGATAACTTTCGGTCCGGGCGGCAAATTCCTCCCGGACCGACTACTATCGAATCATAGGAGTCGGTTGTGCTTAACTACACACTGAGGCGTCTGCTTTTATTGATCCCCCTGCTCATCTGTATTTCCGTGATGATCTTCGGGATCCTGAAACTGACCCCCGGGGATCCGGCCATGGTGCTGCTGGGGGACCGGGCCACTGAAGAGACCCTGGCCCTGACCCGGGAAAAATTCGCTCTGGACAAGCCCTTTCATGTTCAATACCTGAAGATGATGGAGAATCTTCTCAAAGGAGAGTTAAAATCCATCTATTATAAGGAAAATGTCCTCAAGGTGGTGGCCCAGAAGATGAAACCCACCCTGGAACTGGGATTTGCAGCTCTTTTTCTCGCTGTGGTGATTTCCATTCCGGCAGGTATCATTTCAGCAGTTAAGCGTAACTCCATCTTTGATTATACGGCCATGACCACGGCCCTGTTCGGGATTTCCATTCCTGTGTTTTTCACCGGCATCCTGCTCATCTATCTGTTTGCCGTAAAGTTGCGGCTGCTGCCGGCCTCGGGCTACGGGGACGGGCTCTTTTCACCGGGAGGCTGGAAATACCTGATCATGCCGGCCTTTGTCCTCTCCTTTACCATGATGGCCTCCACCACACGGATTACCCGGTCCGCCATGCTGGATGTAATTAGAGAAGATTATATCAGGACGGCCCGGGCCAAAGGGGTGAAAGAGAT
>PIVQ01001344.1 GCA_003354055.1 Desulfobacteraceae bacterium
TTCAGGCTCTCCTTTTTTATCCAGTACTCATAGTCCTGTTTCAGGTTATACTTTATCCAGACCTTGTCGTTTTTAAGCAATAGGTTACCCTGTGCATCATAGGCTGCCCAGACCTTGTTACCCTTGAAACTCATCCGTTTCCACTGGATGTCAGAGGGGTTTATTTCGGAAGGTTCACTCATAGATATAAAAAGGTTTTGATGCTTTGATAAATTGATTGAGTCCTTCCTGCCAGGTCTTTGAAAGGTCTCTTGGATCCACCCGGTCTTCCAGAGCCTTTCTAAGGGGGCGGCTGCCCAGAATCAAATCCATGGGCAGGCGCTCATACTCATATTCATAGGGCGGGGCCTTGAATTGAAATTCATCAGGATGGGCTGTGAAAATATCCTGCATAAAGATCAGGGCGGCCAGATATGGTTTATATATATCCTTCCGCGTTATGTGGATGTGGATTCCCTGGCAGACTTTGCCTGCCCATTTGCCCGAGGTCGGTTCAAAACAGACCGGTCTCAGGTGCGTACCGGGTATGGTCCCTGTCAGTCGTTTTACCATGGCCCGGGCATCCAGATATGGGGCACCGAATTGTTCAAAGGGCAGGGTGGTGCCACGGGCTTCTGATACATTGGTTCCCTCGAAAATCACCTGGCCCGGGTAGACCATGGCGGAGAACGGGGTGGGAAGGTTGGGCGAGGGTGGTATCCAGGCAAGGCCTGTGTCAGGCCAGTACATGTTCCGCTGCCACCCTTTCATGGGTATTATGGTCAGGTCGCAGTTGATATTTTGGGACTTGTTAAAATATTGGGTGATCTCTCCCACGGTCATGCCGTGGCGCATGGGAATGGAAAACCTGCCCACGAACGAGGCGGATTCCATCTCGAGGACATTCCCTTCCACCTGTCCGCCGATTGGGTTGGGTCTGTCCAGAATCACCACGGATTTGCCAAGTTTGGCTGCCACCTCAAGGCAATAGGAGATGGTGTATATAAAGGTATAAACCCGGGTGCCCACATCCTGAATATCCACCACAAGGGTATCAATGTCATCAAACATTTCAGGGGTGGGGATCCGGGTCTCGCTGTAAAGGCTGAAAATGGGAATACCAAGTTCCGGGTCCAGACCGTGGCCGGACTCGATCATATTGTCCTGTTTTTCGGCAAAAAAACCGTGCTGGGGAGAAAAAAGCGCCTTAAGCCGGCCGGGAAAAAGCAGGTTTATGATATCCCGGGCATGGGTGAAGTCTTTATCCACCGAGGCAGGATTTGCCAGAAGCCCTAATCTGCGGT
>PIVQ01001345.1 GCA_003354055.1 Desulfobacteraceae bacterium
CAACACCCTGATCAATCAGAGCTTCTGATGCTTCACGCTCTTTACCCGGATCAAACCATGAATTCACCCAGATGACTTTTACTTTTATATCGGGATTTACACTTTTTGCACCCAGCGTAAAGGCATTTATTCCTCTGATAACCTCAGGGATAGGGAAAGCCGCCACATAACCCAACTGATTCGATTTTGTCATCTTTCCGGCAACAATTCCGGTCAGATAACGTCCTTCATAAAACCTACACATATAGGTTCCGACATTTTTGGCCTGTTTGTATCCGGTGGAATGCTCAAATGTTGTTTTAGGGAAAATCTTTGCCACTTTCAGGGTGGGATTCATATATCCAAAAGAGGTGGTAAAAATAAGATTATGCCCGCTTTTTGCCAGGTCTCTAATGACACGTTCCGCTTCTGCACCTTCCGGAACACTTTCAATAAATTTAGTTGAAACTTTATCTCCAAGTTGTTTTTCCATTGCTAGGCGGCCCAGATCATGCTGGTATGTCCAGCCGGCATCTCCTATGGGACTTACATAAACAAATCCTACTTTTAGTTTGTCCTGGGCAAAGGTTAAGGAACTAAACCCCATAACGATAAAAGTCATCGCGCTGAATAATAATACAGTTTTTAGCAGCCGGTTTTGTTTCATAAATTCTCTCCTCTTAAAAGTTATTTTCCGGTATTAAGGATCGGCTCCAAAATTACTTGATCTTTTGTTTTCAAAATACCCAGTCTTTTAAGGGGTTTTGGAAATAATTTAGATCAAGTTATTTTGTAACGATTCCTAATTATTTTCCGGATGGAATGTTATTCCCAGCGAAGCCGGGGAATTAAGCCTGATTAAATTTTTATCTCTTGAGATGATGACCAATACGATAATGGTTGCAAGATAGGGCAGCATGGCAAGAATCTGGGAAGGAATTTCAATCCCAAAGCCTTGAATATGGAATTGAAGAATCGTCACCCCGCCGAAAAGATAGGCACCGATCAATACTCTCATGGGTCGCCATGTTGCGAAAACTACGAGAGCAAGCGATACCCATCCTCTTCCTGCCACCATACCTTCAACCCACATGGGCGTATAGGCAATGGCAAGATATACACCGCCGAGCCCTGCCATGGCACCGCCAAACAAGACCGAAAGATACCTGATTGCGATGACAGGGAATCCCAGGGCATGTCCTGATTTAGGGCTTTCCCCAATGGCTTTCAGGATAAGACCGGCTCTTGATTTATATAAAAACCATAAGATACCGGCCAAGAGAATCAGCGATAGATAGATCAA
>PIVQ01000544.1 GCA_003354055.1 Desulfobacteraceae bacterium
CCGTCCCCGACAATAAAATTTTAAAAGGAGTAAGATCTTCTTGAATTTGACATTAAAAGAAAGAGGCCAGGGGATGTTATTATCTATTGACAAGTGTCAACCATATCAGTGGCTGACCGGAAATCCGTGCTTGGATGAAAACTTGTCCATATGTAAGGCGCAAGAAAGTTTGAAACCGGAGTGTACTGTAGTACATGAGGCCCGATTCTATAATTTGGCAAACTTTTGCAGCAACGCGGCAGATGGGTGAGTTTTCGTTCAAGCTCTAAGTAGAGAGGATGAAATCCGTGATATATATATTGTCGGCAATTTCCCTGGCCAGAGTGGAGTCCGGGGTATCTCCGTAATCATGACCCGGCAGTATCCGGGTGTTGCCCGGCAGGAGCATGATCTTTTGTTCAATGGATGCCAGAAGGTGGGGCAGACTGCCTCCGGGACCATCGGTCCTGCCGGCATCTCCCACAAACAAAGTGTCTCCTGAGAACAGGATGGGTTCCGGAGGAACGCCTGGAAATTCGTTAATATAAAAACAAACCGATCCCGGGGTATGGCCAGGGGTATGCAGTACCTGCAATGCTAAATTCCCCACCCGGATGATCTGGTCATGAACAATATCAAGGGACGCATCATAAACTTTTGTCAGATCCGGATGTCCGTTTTTAAGGAAGAAATTTTTATCTGCCGGATGCATAAAAGCGGGGATACCCAGGCGTGTTGACAGTATTTGATTCCCCTGAACATGGTCGTGATGGCCATGGGTATTAAGGATGCAGCAGGGGGTGAGCCCCCTTTGTTCAATGGCCTCAACCAAGGCGTCGCAGCCGCCTGAACACCCAGGATCGATAATTGCGGCATGATTGGTTTCAGGGCACCGGACAAGATAAGTATTGACCTGATATGCACCCAGAACAATCCTTATTATATTGGGATGTATTTCGTATAGTACAGTCATATGGTTAAGCTAACCATACATTCCGGGGAAATAAATGACCAGGAATTTATAATCCAGCGAGAACTGCGAGAACTGCGAGAACCGCTTGAACAGTGAGAGCAGTCAGAAATTAGATGACGATGGCGGGAATTCTGCTGTCTTTAAAAATTTGGATTACATCTGGCCGATGATGTCAGAGGTTCAAACTCAGCATATCAGAATTGTGTCTTTTTGATTCCTATGCTATCCTTCTGACAGTAAGTGATTTTCATATAAAATTATCACAGATATTAACGATATCTTTAACTGTTCCCGCTACTAAAAATTTGTACCCGTTCACGGGGATATAGGACATACTATAACCTCCTAAAATAATGAGAAAAATCACTGCGAATAAAACGCTGAAAGAATGGATAAAATACTAGATTTTTGCTTTTTAATATGCTAATCTCATTTTCATGGAGATAAAGAGACCATTTTCAGACGAAGCTTTTCAAGCAACGCCAGAGCCAGTTCAACGATATATTGTTCAATTAGAGGGATTGGTGATAAAGCTGCTCAACGAAACCGAGGATTTAAAAAAGCGTGTTACAGACCTTGAAAATAGGCTTAATAAAAATTCACAGAATTCCAGCAAACCGCCATCATCCGATCCTCCATTTAAGAAGCCAACCTCAAAAAGCAAAAAGGGTAAGCGCAAACGAGGTGGCCAAAAGGGCCACAAAGGCCATCAGCAAAAACTAATGGAACCAACTTCAAAAAACTTATTGGTTCCCAGGGCATGCAGTTGCGGGTGTTTCTCATTTGACCTTGAAAGGATAAAACCGTTCCATACGCATCAGGTGATTGAATTTCCAAAAATAGAAATGGACGTACTGCATTTCATCCTTCACAAAGGGGCATGCGCCAAATGCGGAAAAATTGTGAAAGCACAGCTTCCTAAAGAACATCAAACCGGATATGGGCCCAGGCTAAGTGCACTTATTACCGAAACAAGTGGGATACAGGGCAACAGCCGTGAGACAGTCCGTACATTCTGCAGATCGGTTCTTGATTTTCCAATATCTTCAGGTGCTATCCAAAAGATTATCGACCGGGCATCAGAGGCCTTGCAGCCTGCGTATGACAAGATAGCCGATATAGCCCACAATAGTGAAGTCAATTACATTGATGAAACATCATGGTTCCAGAATGGCTCTCTGAACTGGCTATGGGTTATGGTCAACAGCACTGTTGCATATTTTATGATTCATAAGAACCGTTCGAAAGTAGCCTTCCAGGCGCTTGTCCAGGATTGGGAAGGAATCCTTGTCAGCGATAACTATGGAGTTTATACAAAATGGGTCAACCTCAGGCAAACATGCCTGGCACACCTAATCCGGAAGGCCAAGGCTCTTGCTGAAAGAAAAGATAAATTCAACAAACATTTCGGACAACAAATAGTTCAGGATCTTCAGTTGCTTTGTCATTGGGCCAAATTTCCCCCGGACAATAAAGAGTGGCGAGAATTTTATGAACGGTTTACAGGGTTGATTTTTGATCATCAAAACGATGACGGTGAAGTTGGCACCCTGGCACGTTCACTTATCAGGCAAATGGAATCTCTCTGGCTATTCCTTGATATTGTTGAAGTTGAACCCACCAATAATTATGCAGAGAGGACCTTACGCTATGGCGTCCTGTGGAGGAAACGGAGCAAGGGGACACAAAGCGATAAGGGAAATAGCTGGGTTGAACGGATATTATCATTTAAACAAACATGTTCAATTCGGTCTTTGAATTCTTTTCCGATACTGGTTGATCTACTGGATTCTTATTTCAAACAGCAAGAACCTGATCTGTCATGGATTTGATCAAACATTACTTACTATAACCCCGTGAATGGGTACAAAAATTTCATGCATCGGATAATAATACTTAAGTCCAGTCAAACAGTATTGATGATAATTCTAATAAGTTTACCCAGGCAGGTCTCTGAATCGGGATGATATTAATGTATAAAGATTACTAACCCTACATATGGGAGCACTAAGAATTCTCTTTTATGAATCCAACAACGTTTCCAATGACCTGGTTTTCTATACCATAGAACCCGTGTGGTGATAATGGCCAACAATCTGGATGTTCAGGCATTTTTCCTCCTTGAAAATAGAGAAGATCAACTTTTGGGCAATTTACCATTGCATCTTTTAATTCTTTTACTTTAAACGGAAGAGTATTTTTACATTTATCATATTTGTGATGGACGATTAAAGTCGGTACCGTAATTTTATCTGCCACATCAAGCATCCCATTGGGATATACCTTATGGATAGCCCATTTAGAATTATAAGATGTTTTAATTGATGCGAAAACAATACCAGTGATTTCTTCTTTTAAATTTGTTGCGATGTTCACCGCTGAAAGTGGGCTATTGCTCATTGCTATTAACCAAATTGGTACGTTTGACTCATTTTTCAAAAAGTCAATCACGGCTCTCATATCAGTTGTGTGTCGGTCACTTATGCGATCCATTTGGTATAATCCATTCGGTAAATCAGAGGGAGCATCAATAACGGCTACATTAAGGCCATGCTTTGCGAACAGCTTCCTATTTCTTACAAGAAATCCATTAGGGTTAATGGATGGTTGAGGTTTACCACCAGTTAAACCTAATTCAAGTTGTCCTACACCACCTTCAAATAAGATCACAGATGCGACTGGATTTTGGGGTTTTAAAAAGATGAACTTTTGAGTTGCACTACCATTTTTATATTTTCGAGTTTCTAATTCGATTAATTCATTTTTGGAAATTGATTCTGTGGGGTGAGATATATACTTATTTATTGGTGGTTGTTTATTTTGCTTTTCAAGTCCCACGCAACCAGCCAGAAAAAAGATACATAAAAAAATAAACAGTTTTTTCATAGCTCATCCTTTATACTGATTAAGATCAAAATTGATAAAGCTCATTAATATGAAGAAAACAGATACCTAAGAACAAAAATCGAACAATCAAGATAATTGGAGAATATCCTTACTCGGCTCCAAATTGCAACTGTAAAGATTATACTCAGCTTTAGTTTAGCATTCGAGAGCCACAACTACTTGCATTGATCTTTGATTGAATTATTGTAACGCGGCATGTAATCTCAGAATTTCTTGCAGGCAATCTCAGAATTTTAAAATTTAAAAACTCTACATATTATTCTACTTGACGTAACAAAATCATAATTGACCTTTGACAGGTCAAAGGAGATTATCTACCTGATATTTCTATAAGAAATAGAAATGGAGGTCGATATGAACCCAAGTTTTGATTATGTTTCTCCTACAGAAAAAAAACTCTACCAAAATCCAGACAATAAGACCCAATCTCTTAAGAATGTAAAAACCACGCATTACTTGAAAGTGCTTGATGAATGCGGCATACAACCAGCTGTGGTTATTCAGATCTCTGATTTCTTTCGACACCTTCTCAGAAGAAACTGCCGATTAGGAACTATTAAATCGTATCACCATGGGATTAAAAGATTCGTGTTGTATATGAGACACTTGGGCATTAATAGAATTGAATTTGCCAACCGAGACCATTTGGGAGCATATATAGAATTCCTTCAGGATCAAGGCCTCAAGCCCTCCTCCATAAATACACATCTAAGAGGTCTGTATATGTTTTTGGGTTTTCTCATAAAAAAAGACCTTATCTCTCCAGAAATCGTGGCCCAAAAATATAGATTAAGAATGCCTGATGAACTTCCCAAAGCAATCGATCCTGAGGATATAAAGCAATTACTGTCTGTTCTCGATACACCTCGAGAACGGGCCTTAATTTTAGTGCTTCTACGAACAGGTATGAGGATAGGGGAACTATTGGAAACCAAAGTTGTGGATATCAATTTATCAGAGAAAAAAATAAGCATCCACCAAGCCCAGAAGAACTATGATGGCAGGGTCGTATACTTAAGCGATGATGCCTGTTCAGCATTAAAGGTTTGGCTTCGAAAGAGAAACGCTACAAAAGAATACATTTTTTATGGCGGCGGTGATCGTAAAAGGTTGTCCTATGCCCAAGCTCGAAAGTTGTTTGTAAAGTATATCCCAAAAGCTAACTTGGAAAATAAGGGTTATACGCTGCATTGCCTTCGCCATACTTTTGCCAGCGAACTATTAAATGCAGGGATGCGGCTTGAATGTCTGCAGGTTTTATTAGGTCATCAGAATATTGAAATGACCAGGCGTTATGCAAGATTGACTGATATTACTCGGCGGCACGAATAC
>PIVQ01000545.1 GCA_003354055.1 Desulfobacteraceae bacterium
GGCTTTTCACCATGAATGAAGCCTGGATTGCTGCGCGCCAATCCCGATGAGGAAACTGCCGACTGGAGAGCCGTGTGCGGGAGAACCGCATGCACGGTTCGGAGGGCGGGGAGGGCTTAAACCCTTCCCGACCCCTATCAATATGTAATTAAGCTTACAAGGTGAACCATTGAAAATATCACTTTTGACAGATGCTCCAAAACATAACCTGGCACTGATGAAATTGTCATTGACTAACACATCAGGATCTATACACGATTCTCTTTACGCTAGATTTCTTATAATCTATCCGTCCCATTGTCATTGTTCTACTCCTGATATCATCCACTCCATCAAGAACACATTTTTCTTGAGCAAGGCATTTTTTTTTCACGAGATCTTTGTACGCGTGCAGGAGAGCCATAGAATCCTTAAGCAAAATGATAGCCGGATCGCTTTTGAGATAGAAACTGTACTCGATCGATGCGGCGCGTATTTTTTCTATATTGCCAAAAACATGTTCATATTGATCTGTTGTAAATATCGAAAACTCAAATTGAGTGAATTCGTACGCAATAACATTAAGGAACTTACTTTCAGCCAGAGACTGTTGCTGTACATCGATTACTTTGGTCGCAGAAAAATATGCAAGCATACCGCCGACGAGGGCACCAATTATGGTAAAGATTCCGGTTGTCAAATGGTCTTTCATAAAACCTCCAGGTTAAAAGAAAAGGAACCTGTTTCCCATACCGCACCACCCAAAGAAAATCAATCAGGCAAACCCTTAGAAAGGGCAATTATCAATCAACTTAACAGGGCATTAAGTGCACTGTTCGGTGAAGCTAAAGAACATACATTAACAGAACAATTAAGAAGTTAATTATAGAAAAGGTCTGGGGATAAGCATGGATGGAATGTTTTATAGCGATTGCTCTTGGTTCTATTTTTTCTTGAATATATTAGGCAGCAGAAGACAAAAGGCGCAGGCCAGAAAGATGAATAGGCCAGCGGATTCTGTGACATGAACTCCTCTACTGTACGAGCCTCCATCGAGGAATATCAGAGCTCCACAAAATGCTATAAAAATAAGAGCAAGGGTTTCAAGTTTCATTTGAATACTCCTAATTTTTAATTATCGAAGTTTGTTTGAGATAATCACCAATCATCTGAAATGGCAAGAATGAATCCAACAGAATAAAAAACTCTATCCTGCAGGGTGAAAGTTAATACCGGATTGCTCGATATATGTGCCGTCGAGTGCTCAGTTGGAGCTATTCAATTAGAGGTAACCATTGAGACTAATCATTAGTTTTTTGAAAACGTTGTCGTCGATATCTTCTTCATTGGCAATGTGGAAGACATCAACTGGAGAGTATCCACTACGATACAGAAGGCACCATTTATCGATAACATCTTGTATCGTGATTTTTCTTATGATTTTTTCTTCGACTGGTAGCCCTAACAATGCTTTCTTAAAACGAATTGAATTTGAATTTGGATTTGAAATTTTTATCATATCTGAAACCTATAATAGAATGTGTGTATCGAAATTTGAGAACCTAAACACTATTAGCTCAACTATATTCAGAAAACAATCGGGGAAACCCTTAGAAAACCCACTTTTTTAAATTCAATTTAAGAGGAGATAAAGTATATGCCAGCACTGAATTTTAAAAAGCAGTTTGCCCCCGCTGTGGAGTCTTGGGAAAAGCGGCAAACCATCCGGGCCAGGCGGAAGGATAAACGGGATCCGGTTGCCGGGCAGACTCTATACCTTTTTACCGGCATGAGAACAAAGGGCTGCAGGAGACTTGGTGAAATTATCTGCAAAGAGACCCAGCCTATTTGTATTGAAGAAAATATGGATATCATTGTCGGCACCCACTGTCTCAGCACTGTGGAAGAAATGGAGATTGCCAAGAAAGACGGCTTTGATTCCCGGGTTGATTTCTATCAGTTTTTCAAAAAGACTCATGGTCTGCCATTCCACGGATTGATTATCAAATGGGACAGGCCCCATGAACACACTCATAAATCAGGAGTGATTACATGGGAAGTAAACAATTGCCCTGTCATGATATGCCCGGAATGTAACACTGAAAACGAATGACCATGGGATGATGGTGATCATGATACTGCAAAATGCTATGGCGGTTGCGGCAAGGTCTTTGATCTGGATCTGGCGCACCAGACCGCAAAGGAGAAAGAAAAAACCAAGGCAGAGCTGAGTCCCTGCCTTGGTTAGTGCGAAAAGCTATCACCCGAAGATGCCGGAGCGGCATGTTTTAATTAATTATAAACCACCAAAAATGGAAAAACAATCGGGGAAACCCTTAGAAAATGGCACTTTTTTTAAAAAAGTTCAGATAGCATAAAGGAGGCGTGATGAAAAAATCAATAGAAGGAAGAGTTCCCGGACATCAGGTGGATAAGCTCAAGGGTATGGCCGTAAATCTGGCCCAACAAGGTGAGGACGAACCGATGGACAAGGCCCTTGAGACTGTTTTGGCTGCCGGATTTGATCGGTTGGAAAATGAGGGCGTGACAACCCAGATCAAATAGGTGGTCAAAACCGTGATCGCTGATCAAAAACGGGTGGGTGGTCTTCTGAGTGATTCGCTAAACTAAACTATGTAATAAGTTTACACTTGCATTTTTAAGCTGGTAATGATTTTCTCCAAGAAAGTTGACTATCAAGTAGTGCCAAATTTTCAGGATGTGCGGATTTGTATGATCATTTGTTATGAATCTTTAGGACAATATAAAAACTCGAATTATCATTGTGACAATGACCAAAAATCAAAAACTTGTATACGGAATAGTTAATGCATTGATAGGATTTATGTCGATTTGGGGTGTTTTATTATTCCGCAATATAATACCTCTTTTAATTGCAATTCCTTTATTTGTTTATCTGAGCAAAAATAAACCTAAAGATCCAAAAGCGAAAGAAGAATTTGAGATGATAGGTGCAAAATCATATGCTTACGGTATTTTGTTCCCTGTTTTGCTCATTTTATTTCTTTTTGCTTGTTTAATTTTTTGGAAAGTTTTTCCAGCTATATATTAAATCCCTCCTGAACATGAAACGCCACAACCCCTTCGTTAACAAGTCAATTAAAACATTAATATCATTCCAGTTACTGAATCCGGCAGGGTAATCAAAATATATAATCATGCTTTTTCAGTAGACAGGGACAAACACAATATATGGGGTTTGAGCTGTGATTGAAAATCTAAGTTTTCATACCCTAACTGCGCACCTAAACCAAATTATGGTTAATGCAAGTTATGCCGCGGGTTTTATTAAGTTTTTGTGATACGAAAAATCTGACCTATAGTTATTTCTGTTCAGTTCTTTCTCCAATACAGATATATTTCATCCATATGGTTATGATTTATTTACACATCCTCTCAACCTTGCTATTGCTATTGATAAGTAAAAAAACACAAAATTCTTAAAAAAAATAAATCCTGACAAGTTCTTAATCAAATATATTGGAGACAATATGAAAAATTGTGATTGCATTCATTGTAAAAACAACCACAAATTTGGAATGCCCTCAGAGATATTAGATGATTTTGTTTCTGGAAGGGTAACCATTTTTGCCGGTGCAGGGATAAGTACAGAGTCAAGAACTGTAATCCCAGAGACTTTTTATGATGAAGTAGCTCAAGAATTAAATATTGAGAATTGCCAGTTACCTTTTCCGGAATTAATGGAAAAGTATTGCTCAAAAATCAATGGCCGTATAAAGCTTTTAACAAAAATAAGAAATCGTTTTAAGTATGTAGAATCATTTTCAAATCTAAAAGACAACTCAACAAGATTCCATCAAGAGCTTGCAACCTTATTCATGGCAAAAACAATCATAACCACTAATTGGGATATGTACTTTGAAGAGGTTTGCAATGCGACTCCTTTTGTTTCGGATGAAGATCTTGTCTTTTGGGAAAACGAAGATCGAAGAGTTTTAAAAATACATGGATCTATAAATAATTATGGGTCAATTGTTGCCACGACCAGTGATTATGCTAAATGCCAAAAAAGATTGAACAATAATTTAATTGGGGGAATTTTAAAAACTCTATTCGCAACACAAACAATAATTTTTATTGGCTATTCTTTGAACGATTCAGATTTTCAAAATATTTGGGGGTTTGTATCTGAACAGATGGAAGGATTACAACGACAAGCATTTGTCGTCACGCCATTCGAAAATGAACAAGAAAGATTTAAAGATATTGGTTTAATACCCATAATTACAGACGGATCGTTTTTTTTATCTCAAATAAAACAACACTTTATTTCTACTGGAAGCATGCTATCAGATGACATTTATTGTAAAGCAGAAAGAATGCTTTCAACCCTTAAAAAAGTGCATGCAGGGACAATTGAATTATACGATTGCTCCGATCATCCTCAAACAATAATAAATTCCTGTTATCAAGATGGAATGATTCAAGCTCTTAACCGTGCAATTACTTTAAGGGGGAGCGGCGAATATTCAAATTTATATATTTATCGAGGTCTGATTGAGTTCTATCTTAAATTTAAAAAAGAAAGGTTAAGGGCAAAAAGATATGAAAACGTTGCCTATATAGAAGGATACTTAGCTGGATTATATTCTTTACTCCCAATTAACGAAAATGAGCAAGAAATGGAACCGCCCCCTCTCTTTTTTGCGTTTGGTGCCGAAGAACTTCATACCATTAATGCTTATGATAACATAATAAACGATCTACCGAATTTACATAAGGCCTCATATTTGTATACAAAAAAAATGGTTAAAAAATTATCTTCAACTAAAGGAATGTGTTTTCAACATCCACCATGGTTCAGCTAAATTGGGAACGATGAATATTAGCACAAAGTTTAAAAAGAGATCCTATTGGTACTGAAAGAATTATTCACTGCTTAGACAATTAAGGGACGAAAGATATAATTCAAAAATTCAGCTTAAATAGTCGGTTAATCCGAGTCAATGATAATTATCCTACTCAAAACCCACAATATGTTGATCATTGAAGGTCTTATCTAAAATTGTCCAACTACCATATATTGTGCCTGGCTTGAAAAACTAAAAAGCAACTTTATAGATCACTTGACGTAACAAATCCTGATATTTCCTATTAAATTAAATACTTATCTTAATTTCAAGCAAATGTTCATTTTTGTCACGGTTCAAAAAAGAAAATCATACCAAA
>PIVQ01000546.1 GCA_003354055.1 Desulfobacteraceae bacterium
TCAGTGCGGTAGACAGCTGTCTACTTAGGCCTGGTGGTGAGAACTGCCAGGCCTACTTCTATCCGGCTGAGGCAAAATAGCCGGACATTTTGTTGGGATAGAAGCCCGACAATCTACACTTCATGATCTTATGAATGATTTCCAAGGTGTTCTTGTTTCTGATTTCTACTCTGGATACGACTCAATACAATGTGCGCAACAAAAGTGCTTAGTGCACCTTATTAGGGATTTGAACGGAGACTTGCTCAAAAATCCGTTTGATTTGGAGTTTGAGAACCTGGTATATCACTTTGGTCAGATGCTAAGGAACATAATTGAGACAATCAATCAGTATGGACTAAAAAAGAGATTTTTGAAAAAACATCAACGGAAAGTGGATGGATTCTACAATCACTTCGTCATGAGAGAATATGAAACAGACCTAACAATCAGATATCAAAAACGATTTAAAAAATATAGATCACAATTGTTCACATTTCTACAATATGACAGTATTCCATGGAACAATAATAACGCAGAAAGCGCAATAAAGCCATTCGCAAAATATAGAGTCGCTGCAAGTGGGATGGCCACTCAAAAAGGGCTGAAAGATTATCTTTTGCTGTTGAGTATTCACCAAACGTGCAGATACAGAGGTATTAGCTTTTGGGACTTTTTACGCTCAGGCTATGTGAGCATCGAAGAATACAGTAAAAAACACTGAATAGGTTCGACTATCAATCATGTTTAATGATATCTGAATGCAGTTCCAATCGCTCAGATCAGCAACTCAACTGTTTCTTAGCATTTATGACTTCACCCTATTCTCAATTAAACCCTTTCCAATCTCAGGAAGGTGTTTTGGGGCAACAAAAAACCCGGCTTTTGTCTATTCAAAGGTCCTATTTTGCTACCTTTCTGGGGTACGTACTGGTGTTTGAATGGTCCAGTCCAGACAATATTTTGACAATACCATATCTGGTATTAGAAGTTTTTTCAGCTTTGAAATTCTGATTCCACTATATAGCCTCAACCGCTGATACCAGCCAATCTTTCGCTGTAATTTTTATAATATATAATCCTCCATTTTGATTATTTCTATGGTCAACAATAATTATCCTTATCAAGAGAATTCAGATCTCAAAATCCGTCATGGCTACAGAAGCTATTGGAAACGATTATTCCACCTAAGATCAATGCAAGTATCCATGAATTTTCTATTATTTACATATACAATTCCCTTTGATGTAAAAATATTGAGAAAGTTCAATATAAACAGCAGACGGATATCATTCAAAATCACATGATATGCGAATCCGGCAATAAATTTGTTCACTGCGGCTGCGCCGCGATTATGTTCATATTTAAATCTGAATTGTTTAAGTAGAAAAAAATATTAGGGTCAAGTCTTGAAAATAAGTTTTGGAGAATTCAAGGCCTGACCCTATGGAGAACGCTGTCAACCAGATTAAGCATCCGTTTGATGCTTAGGAATCGTTACAAAATAACTTGATCTAAATACCCTAAAGGGCAGAAACTTGTTTCCAAAACCCCTTAAAAGACTGGGTATTTTGAAAACAAAAGATCAAGTAATTTTGGAGCCGATCCTTACTTATAAAGTTGGGTAACACTTTCAGGCAGCTTTCCGGTTGCCAGCATGAAAGAGCGGCAGGGCATGAACGGGCGGCCAAGTTTTTTCTGTTTGGCTTCAAACATATCCACCACATCAGTCCGGAATGCCTTTCCAAGGTCTATCAGCATTTCCTGATTGATGCCGGTATCAACCCCGAGTTCATGAAACATTGTCACCATATCCTCTGTTGATATCAGTCCATGGTTAAAATGATCACTGTAGTAATCACCATCACGCCCTTCAATCGTAACACCGTCCACTGTGTTAGCCGGCTGTCCGCCTATGCCTGAAAAGCAGGATTCGAATCGAATGATACCGGCTTTAAGAGCGGCGGCGGCATTTCTAAGAGCGGATGCCATATTTTTGGTGTGAAAATGAGCTATGTAAAGTTTGGGATCGGCATAGTCCCTGCCATCCGGACCCTTTCCCATCTCCTGGGGGTCAAGTACGCGGCTGAAAAATTCATAGGATTTGTGATAATCCGTAACCGATCCGTCATGGTCGGCGAGCTCTATGTCGTCGGCTCCACAATCCAAATACCGTTTGACAAAGCTGATGGCAATATCGAGTTTTTCTTTCATACTGTACTGTTCATTGAATTTTTCAAAGGGGCTGCCCCAAATGGTGCTGACCGTGCCGTTTACCACCATTCCCCGGCTATGTGCAGCTTTGATGGTCTGTTCGGTCATTTCAAAGTACTGGTCATGAGTCTTACCTGAATTTGCATTCTGATGTTCCGGACAGGTTGAGGTCATTTGCAGGATACGGTCCGGACCATGGCCAGCATCAAAATCCTTAAAGGCCCTTTCTGCACCACTTTCATGGATGGAAACTGCTGTTAGTTCCACATCACCACCGTTGCGCTTCATCATTTCGCCTATGGTTCTGCCGTCCGGCGCCTTGGTTTCGCTGTTCAGCAAACGCTTTAATACTTCCGTGGCATCGGGGAAAAAGGGTACAAATTTGGGATGGCCATAATTGGTGGCCTCCATCCGTTTGAATCCCGCAAGAATCAAACCTTCCAGATATTTGACCTTGGTGTCGGTATCAATAACGGTTTCCAGCGACTGCAGACCGTCCCTAATACTGATATCGCTGAGTTCTACTTTTTTTCCTGCCAATGAATCTTCGGCAATATAAAGGTTTGTCATTTTCCCTTTCCTTTCCTGTTAAGGCTTCAGATCGATTCTAAGGATGCCTCTGGTTTAGTATTGAGGATTTTCAGCGGAAGTTTAACAATTTAATAGATCCTAAGTTTGCTGTTCTCCTTTTTTATTGATAGCTAAGCAACCCGGCGTCACCCTAACAAAACAAACGAGCGAGCGCTCGGTCACCACTAAAAATAAAGACTATAGATGATGTTGTCAATGATTATTTGTGGTTTAAATGCAGATCCTTAACCCGATTCAATGCAATTAATTGTTTAGAAATAATATACAAAGTGATGGAACGCGCCTTGAGTTCATCGTTAAGCCAAATGGGGAACAGGTGGCGTGGAGGCCCGGAGCGGCGTGGAATTTTCTGGGCGTCATGGACTGACAGAACTGGAAATTTCCGCTACCTTGCCGATTAGGACGATCGGCGAGGTGTTAGTGGAGGGTCCCGCGGCTCCGGCTGGAGGGTACTGACTACAATGATTGAATCTTTGATCGAAAAGCTACTTCGAGTGACAACGACTATTTAAGAAATGTCTTGCAGATCCAGGCCACCTGACGACAGGCCAGTTGGACATCCCACTTGCTTTTATCCCGTTCCCCGGCAAGATTGGATGCGGCCCTGACCTCTATCATGGGCACCCGGTAGCATTGAGACACATGAGCAGCAGCCGCCCCTTCCATGGCTTCCATCACGGGCGAAAACCGATCATGGAGTTTGTCGGCCTGTGCCAGGCCTCGTGTAAGGGCTGAAACCGTCAGGAAAGGGCCTTTAACGATTTTGCCTTTGACTTGGCCTGACGCTTGCTCCAGACGATCAGTCCATGTCTCAACCAGATCCGGCTCAAATCTGTATAACCCCTCACGGGTTTCCGGCTGTCCCGGGATTAATTCAAAGGGAAGGGAGGATCGGTTCAGAGGATCATTGCCTACGCCGGTGTGCAAGTATTGTTCTCGGGTGGCAACGGCAATATCACCGATACTCAGGCCTGCACCCTCATAGGCACCGGCAATACCGGTATGCAAAACCAAGGACGGGGTATGGTGTTCAAAATATGAAGCCAGTCCCATGGCCGTGTTGAATACACCCGGTCCGGTGATCAGGCAGGACCAGGGTGACTCCGGATTCGTATAGAGAATCTGTCCGGATTTCAGGGTTTGTTTGCCAGCCTTGGGGTACCGGGCCAGAAACCCTACTATTTCAAACTCAGTGGCACAGAGTATCAGAATCCCGGACATGACAGCTTATTCAGAGAGGCAATTGTGAATGGACCGAAGGGCCATATGATAACCGAAATATCCGAATCCCGTAAGCTGGCCTTTGGCAATATCCGCAATCATGGATTTGTGGCGAAACGCCTCCCGCTTGTGGATATTGGATAGATGCACCTCGATAATGGGACAGGAGAGCAGCAAAAGGGCGTCCCTGAGAGCCACAGAGGTATGGGTGAATGCGCCGGGGTTGATGATCACACCTGCCGGTGCCTGTTCAAAGACCCCATGGATGTGATCCAGAATCTGCCCTTCATGGTTGGACTGAAAAAAGGAGAGGTTTAAGCCGAGTTCGGAAGCCAGGATATCAAGGCCCTTGTTTATATCTTCAAGGCTGAGACTGCCGTAAACCTCAGGTTCCCGTTTGCCCAGCATGTTCAGATTGGGACCGTTGATCACATGAACCACAGGCTGATCGCTGTTCACAATTCACTCCTTTTATATTATCCCCTGCCCGGACATGACTTAGCCACGGCCGGGCAGAGAACGATCAATCAATTAAACCGCAACCACCGGCAATTAAACAACGCCGCTGGCAGCAGCCTCAATCCCAAGTTCAAAGGCTTTGAGGTTCTTGTCCAGAAAGGCTGATTTTGTTCTTCGTTTAATGGCTTCAATCACACTATCTTTGGAGAACCCGAGGGCACCTGTCTGGATCAGGGCACCCAAAAGCACTATGTTCACGCTCATGGGACTGCCCGCCTCCTTGGCCAAAGCCATTGCATCAAGTGCTACAAGTCCGGCTGTTTTATCCTTGAGCACCTGTTTGATCTTGTCCACCTCAGGATAAGATCCTTTACCGATACCCACGGTAAAGGGCGGCAGGGTGGCCGTATTGGTGATGACCCGGGTCTTGTCTGAGCATCTCCCGATTGCCCGCAGAGTCTCGGCCGGTTCAAATCCCAAAAGGATATCAGCCTCTCCGTCGGAGATGATAGAGCTTTTGGCATCTCCGAATACAATGGCAGATTCCACAACACCGCCCCGCTGAGCCATACCGTGGATTTCACTCATCCGTACTTCGACGCCTTCGATCAGGGCGGCCTCGCCCAGGACCTTGGAAGCCAGAAGATTGCCCTGTCCGCCGACAGCTACGATTATAAGTCTGGTTGTTTCCATATTATAATTTCCTTCGCTATTTATTTTTTCAA
>PIVQ01001346.1 GCA_003354055.1 Desulfobacteraceae bacterium
CGTTTGGCAACCGGATCATCCGACCCTTTGATTTCTCTTGCGTGGATGATATTGGCAGCACCTTCCGCCCCCATGACAGCGATCTGGGATGTCGGCCACGCAAAAACCATGTCTGCGCCAAGATGACTGGAACACATGGCAAGATAGGATCCGCCGTAATCCTTTCTGGTAATCAGCAATAGTTTGGGTACGGTGGCTTCTGAGTAACACCAGAGCAATTTGGCCCCGTGACGGATAATACCGCCCCACTCCTGGTTGGATCCGGGCAGGTAACCGGGCACGTCGGCAATGGTCAGCAGGGGAATATTGAATCCGTCGCAGAACCGGATAAACCGGGTGGCCTTGTCAGAGGCATCAATATCCAGGCAACCGGCCATGACGATGGGCTGATTGGCAATAATACCGATGGGACGTCCGTTAAGCCTGGCAAAACAGATCAATATATTCTTAGCAAAGTATTCATGGGGTTCAAAAAAGTCCCCGTTGTCCACAATGGAAGTGATGACGTCTTTTACATCATAGCCCTGATTGGGACTGTCGGGAATCAACGTATCCAAAGATGCATCCATGCGGTTGCGATCATCGCTCGGAGGCAGGATGGGCGGATCTTCCATATTATTTGAGGGCAAAAAGGACAGCAGCCGTTTCATCTGATTGATACAGTCTTCATCAGATTCGCAGGCAAACTGGGCCACTCCGGATTTTTCATTGTGGGTCATGGCACCGCCCAGGTCTTCAAAAGAAATTTCCTCACCGGTCACCGACTTAATGACATTGGGCCCGGTGATAAACATATAGGAAGTATCCTTGACCATGAAGATAAAGTCGGTCATGGCAGGTGAGTAAACAGCACCGCCGGCTGTGGGCCCCATTATCGCTGAAATCTGGGGAATAACACCGGAGGCAGCTGAGTTCCTGAAGAAAATCTCTCCATATCCGGACAGAGCATCAATCCCTTCCTGGATCCTGGCACCACCGGAATCGTTCATTCCAATGATGGGCGCACCGGCCTTCATTGCCAGGTCCATGACCTTACAGACCTTTTGGGCCTGCATTTCTCCCATGGATCCGGCCCGGGACGTAAAGTCCTGGGCATAGGCAAAGACCACGCGGCCGTCTACCCGGCCATATCCTGTGACAACACCGTCAGCCGGAATCTCTTTAGTTTCCATGCCGAAGTTGGTGCACCGATGGGTAACAAACATATCCACTTCTCTAAAACTTGCATCGTCAAAGAGAAGGTCAAGGCGTTCTCTGGCATTGAGTTTACCCTTCTCG
>PIVQ01001347.1 GCA_003354055.1 Desulfobacteraceae bacterium
CTATCCTGACGGTCTTGCCGGTGAGCAAATACCAAAGCTTGCCAGAATTATGGCCGTGGCAGACTGCTACGATGCCATGGCATCTGATCGTGCTTATCGGAAAAAAATGGATAAAAATGATGCCCTGGAAACCATAATGCGGAATTCCGGAACTCAGTTTGATCCTGAGGCGGTTGACGCCTTTATGCGGGTTGCCCTTAAGGATCTGCCCGATGATTTTTAATGGCTTGAGACAAAAATTAAAATATGCTAATTTGATCTCGGGCATGACTGCATTGATGAATGATTAAAATGGAGTAATTCTTCCATGGGCGTTTCAAGTAAGGATGACAGGCGTAAATATTCCCGGGTGGGGTTTACTACCAGAATTGAAATTATACTTAAGGCCGACGGCAAACAAGTAATTCTGGATGCCAATTCAAAAGATTTGAGTCTGAAGGGGCTCTTTGTAGAAACCGATCAGCAATTTCCTTTGAAAACTCATTGCGAGGTAAATATTCACCTGAGCGGAGGGATAGACGACATCAAACTGGAAATCCAGGGAAGTATTGTCCGGCAGACAGAGTCAGGTATCGGCATTGTGTTTGAATCCATGGACGTGGATACTTATACCCATTTGAAAAATATTGTCCGGTATAACAGTGGTGAAGAATCAGATTAAGGGATCGCGACCCGGAGGCATTAGGCTGTGGATGTAAAATTAATAAACCCCTTTATTAATGCAACAATAAACGTATTGGAAACCATGGCGTTTGTTAAGGTGTCAGCAGGCACCCCCTATGTAAAACAGGATAATACCGCTGTAGGAGATGTGACCGGAGTTCTTGGGTTGACCGGAGTCGCCCACGGAACCATTGCCGTTACCTTTGAGGAAAAGTGTATTCTCACGATTGTTTCCAACATGTTTGGAGAAGAGATGGAGTCGCTGAACGAAGATATCGCCGATGCAGTAGGGGAATTGACCAATATGATTTCCGGACAGGCCCGAAGGGAACTTGATGAAATCGGCAGGGTGTTTAAGGCAGCCATTCCTTCAGTGATAACCGGCAAAAATCATACCATCCGTCATTATTCGGACGGGCCGAAAATTGCCATTCCTTTTGAAACAGATGGCGGTAAGTTCACAATTGAGGTATGTTTTGACAGATAGAAGAGGGGTTAAAATCCAATTAAGGAGGAATATGTGGCAATGGACACATCCATCAAGATTCTGATTGTTGACGATTTTGCTACCATGCGCCGTATTTTGAAGAATATTTTAAAACAGCTTGGTTTTAA
>PIVQ01000547.1 GCA_003354055.1 Desulfobacteraceae bacterium
GAAACATAAAAAAACAAACAACCCATGAAGGAGAAACCATGAAGAAAAAAGATATCTCAAGACGTAACTTCCTGAAAAAAAGCACCCTGGCCGTCACCGGTTCCGCCCTGCTCCCGGCAATTCTCGGATCAAAAACCGTATTTGCAAAAGATGCGAACAAACAGAAAATGTTCTGTTACCAGTGCGAACAGACCATGGGCGGCAAAGGCTGTACCAGAATCGGTGTCTGCGGAAAAACACCGGAAGTGGCTGCCCTCCAGGATCTTATGATTCATACCCTGAAAGGCCTTTCCATTGCTGCAGTGGCAGGCAGAAAAGTGGGTATCTCCGACAATGAAACCAACCGCTTCACCTGTATGGGCATGTTTGCCACCCTGACCAATGTTGAATTTGACCCCTATCGCTTCGAAGACCTGCTCCAGGAAAGTGTCGCTCGCCGGAACACCATGATCGGCAAGGTTCATGCAGCAGGCGGCAAAGTGCCCACCACAAGCGATGCCGTAACTCTGAAACTCAAGCCCTCTCTGGACGGTATGGTTGCCCAAGGCAAGAACTACGGTCTTTTCTCTGGCGAGGTAGACCCGGATATCCGGTCCCTCCAGCATCTCCTGCTCTTCGGCATCAAAGGTATGGCAGCTTACACAGACCATGCAGCCGAACATGACCAGGAAGACGAAGGCAACTACGAATATGTCCATCGCGGACTGGCCGCCCTGGAAGACAAAACCCTGGGTGCCAACGAACTTTTGGCCCTGGTCCTGGAATGCGGCGAGAAAAACCTGAAAGCCATGGAACTGCTCAGCCTGGGTAACACCACAGCTTACGGCAAACCCGTTCCCACAAAAGTTCCCCTGGGAGCCAAAAAAGGCAAAGCGATCCTGGTTTCCGGCCATGATCTTATTGACCTCGAAGCAGTTCTTAAAGCAAGTGCCGGCAAAGGCATCTATGTATACACCCACGGTGAGATGCTGCCCTCACACGGCTATCCCGTTCTCAAAGAACGTTTCCCCCATTTCTACGGCCATTACGGAACAGCATGGCAGAACCAGAGAAAAGAATTTGATAAGTTCCCCGGTGCCATTCTCATGACATCCAACTGCATCCAGAAACCCAAGGTGACTTACAAAAAGAATATCTTCACCACCGGTACTGTTGGATGGCCCGGCGTTTCCCATGTAAACAAAAACAACCTCCAGCCCCTGATCGACCAAGCCCTTTCCCTGCCCGGATATGCAGCAGATAAAGCAGACATGGAAGTTCTGGTTGGATTCGGCCATGACTCGGTTCTGGGTGTAGCAGACAAAATCGTAGCAGGCGTTAAAGACGGCTCCATCGGCCATTTCTTCCTGGTCGGCGGTTGCGACGGCGTGAAAAAATCCAGAAACTACTACACTGAATTTGTAGAGAAAACCCCGGACAACAGTATTGTCCTGACCCTGGCATGCGGCAAGTTCAAGTTCTTCAAACAGCAGCTTGGAGATATCAACGGCATCCCCAGACTTCTGGATGTGGGACAGTGCAACGACGCCCATTCAGCCGTCCAGATTGCTGTCGCCCTGGCCAATGCATTTGAGACTGACGTAAACGGTCTGCCCCTGTCTTTCATCATCTCCTGGTACGAGCAGAAAGCAGTTGCAGTTCTCTTGAGCCTGCTTCACCTGGGTATCCAAGATATCCACCTGGGACCCACTTTACCGGCCTTTATCACCCCCAACATCCTTGATGTACTGGTGAAAAATTTTAACCTCACCCCCAATGGAACACCCGAAGGCGACCTGAAAAAGATCCTGGGATAACCCGCCCGATTAACTGATGTACCAGAAATCCCCGCAGCCTTTTGGCTGCGGGGATTTTTTATTGCCTGACAAAACACATCGTCCTGTAAAGACGGTCAATAAAAAAGCCTATCCTGCCGGCAGTTTGATGATAAATTTGGTTCCCCGGCCCAATGCGGACTGGACCCGCATCTCTCCTGCGTGATCCTTTACAATGATAAAATAGGACACCGAAAGGCCCAAACCCGTGCCGTGCTCAACCCCCTTGGTCGTAAAAAAAGGTTCAAAGACCCGTTTCCGGGTTTCTGTATCCATTCCAGGTCCGTTATCCTCGACCTCAATACAGACCGTTTTTTTCTCTGACTGCAAACGGAAAACAATCTCAGAGTCGTTGTATCCGGCGTTTTCCTCCCCCATGGATTCGGCTGCGTTTTTCAGCAGATTAAACAGGACCTGCTGTATTTTACTTTCCTCGCAGCGGATGACAGGCACATCCCGATCATATTGCCGGGTGATTTTGATTTGCTTGAAATCAAATTTCTTCTTCAGGTCATATTCATTTTGTGCAATTTCGATGGTTTTCTCTATAAGTTCCTCCAACCGGCACTCGCTTCTAACGGAATTGCCTTTTCTGGCAAAACTGAGCATGTTCTCAATTATTTTTGCAGCCCTTGCACCTGCGGTATGAATATTCTCAAGATTTTTCAATACATTCCGTTTTACCATGAATATTTTTACGGCCTCCATTGAGGTACCGGCGGCTTCTGCGGCTTCACGGTTGGCCGGAAAATTCTTTGTGAGCCGGTTTATGATCAATTGTGAACTTTGAATCATGCCTGCCAGGGGATTGTTAATTTCATGGGCCATACCTGCAGCGAGTCCACCGATGGACAGCATTTTCTCAGACTGGATCATGAACTCTTCAATTTTCTTGCGGTCAGTGATGTCATGGACGACAACCCGGGCCCCTGTCATTTTCCCCTCCTCATGTATAAAATCGCTGTTCAACAGCACACATAAGATTTGGCCATCCTTTTTAACCGCATTATACTCGACATTGTCTGATATCGTTCCGCCTTCCAGAATGGTATTATAGCTTTCCCAGAACTTGGCCCTGGACTCCTCAGTCAAAAGGTCCAGCGGATCCATGGAAAGGAACTCTTCTTCGGAGTACCCCAGGTATGAGCACATGACCTGGTTTACCTCAACAAATCTTCGGGTTGTAAAATCAATCTCATACATCCCTGCCGGCGCATTGCTGAAAAGCTGCCGGTATTTTCTTTCGCTCTCGCGCAGACTGTCCTCAGCATGCTTCCGATCGATGGCGATGGCGACCTGATCGGAAACAGCGGCTAATAACTGAAGATCCTGATCATTGTAAAGATCAGGATCGGTATAACTTTGTACAACAATGACACCAATCACCTCATCCTTGATCATCAGGGGAACCCCCATCCATATCAGGCACTCCGGCCCCCAGGTTGATGCATGGGCTCGCCGCTCAATCAGGGCACTATGATTCAGCAGCATAGGCTTTTTCTGCAGAACAACCAGTCCTGTTAAGGAGTTCTCCATCTCAAATTCCATAACAGGGGAGAAGGCGCTATCTTCTGTATCTACGTAGTATGGGAAATAGATGGTTTGTTTCTCTTTATTCACAATGGCAATGAAAAAATTGGTGCCATCAATGATCTCACTCAACAAATAATGAATCTGTTTATAGAGATCCTTTAAATCCAACGTGGTATTCACTGCGTTGGAGATCGCAAACAAGGCTTTATTAATTTTGTCCGAACGATTCTTTCGGGTGATATCTTCTATTGAAAAAGCAACGATCCGCGGCTCATCTTGATGTATTGGTTCTTTTCTAACGGCAATGGGATACAGCGTTCCGTCTTTACTGCGTCCCACTGCCTCATGGAAATCATATGAATCCGGGCTTTGGTTATTTTTAATGCGGTTGTAGCTGTCAGGGGTGAATAGTTCGGTTGCCTTTTTTCCGATCAGCTCAGAAGGGCTTTCAAATCCGAACAGATCCGCAGCAGCCTGATTCGCCTCAAGGCAAATTTCGTCCCGGACAAGAATAATCGCCTTTGCGGCAGCATCTGCAAGGTAACGGGTACGAAAGAGACTTTTTTTTAAGTCATGATTTTCCTGTTTTAATCGTTCCAATTCCTTGTTCAATACATTCTCCAATCCGCTTTTTTCTATAGGAGACCGGCTAAGGGCCTTTGAAAATAAAACCCGGCCTGATCCCCATAGTATCCACAGCAATGGATCCGATTGTTTCTAAGCTGCCCACTGGAAATATCCACTGGAAATTCCCGATTGACAACGACAAATTAGTATTCTCTTAAATTAAAACTGGTTATGCTCTCAAATTAGCATGGGTGGATAAGAGATTCAATCTGTTTCATCACCACCATAGCGCCCCAGCATATCGCCGCTGCGGGAGTAACGTCGTAAACTCCGGGCGGTTTCCTGTAAAACCAGGTCCCTGTGCGGGTGCCCCTTGGTATCGTTAACAGCCTTAAAATTATCAAGGTCGATAAGCCATGGCATGAAAGAATAAGATTATGGTGATTGACCGAATCAATCAATTGTCCCCGTTGAAACACACGAAGGCAAACTGAAAATATCAAAAATAATAAAAAGAATCACAATACTAAGGGTTTTCCCGATTGCTTTTAAGAAGAATATTTACTATGGCATTAATATCTTTATTCCATCCGCGATTCTAAGTAATGGACAGAGCGGAGCTATTCCTAAAAATCAAGGGGGGCTTTTTAACTCCTTGATCGTTCTGGACTTCACCGTATGGGTATAAATCATGGTGGTCCTAAGATCACTGTGTCCAAGCAGTTCCTGGATGGTTCTGATGTCATCAAACATGAACACACCAGCCGTTCCCTCTTCAAGGTCCTGCCGGTGTATTTCCCTTACCCCATCAAGCTGCCGGGCAATCTCCGGCATGATCGTTACAGGCAGAGGCACGGTCCGATCTTTCATCCCTTTGCCGTCATGAATCGTTAAAACACCCGCATCCAAATTTAAATTATTGATCCTTATGTTCATACATTCGGCAAGTCTCAGCCCACACCCATACAGAAGTTTTACCACCAGGTTATACGGATACCTCAATTTCCTTATGATCTTATCGATTTCAGACCGGGTAGAACCACAGGGATATACGGCTTTCTTTTAGCCCTTCCCCCCCCTTCTACCTTACCGAACTCTTTTCCCAGAATATGCCGAAAGCTCTAGGTTAGACCCCTTTGTTTTTCGATGCGGGCGGACGCGAAAAGCAAGTTCTTATCACCAACACATTACAAACTAAAAGGGAGGAAAACATGTCAAATCATGCTTGCGGTAACAATGTCTATCAGGGCAAAATCCAG
>PIVQ01001348.1 GCA_003354055.1 Desulfobacteraceae bacterium
AACATTGAGTATACTGGTAATAAAATCCGGATCGAGGGCACACCGTTTACCATGAACCAGGCAATTCCGGTCCGGAACTTTGGTTATGACAGTCCGTTTAATCTGTTATTGGCCATGGCTATCCTGGCAGTGTTTGCAGTGGGGGCCGGATTTATACTATGGCGTATGAATTCCAGAGAACTGGTCCTGAGAACACATCTGGCGGAAGAAAAAGCCCTGAAAGGTCAAATCACAGCCCGGAACAAACAACTTGAAAAAGAAATCAAAATTCGCAGTCAACTGGAGCAAACCCTGAAAGAGAGCGAAGAAAAATTCAGGACAATCTGCACGGCAGCCAAGGATGCCATTGTTATGCTGGACAACGATGGAAGGGTCTGTTTCTGGAATCATTCGGCAGCCCGAATTTTCAACATGTCGGAAGAAGAGGCCCTGAACAGTGATTTTGGTGCCGGAATGGCACATGAAGAGAACCTTGGATGGTTCAAAAAAGAATACAAATCCTTTAGTAAAACCGGCCAGGGTGAATCCCTGGGCACCACCATCGAAATCACAGCACAGCGCAAAGACGGACAACGCTTTCCTGCAGAGATTTCTTTTTCCGGGATGAAATTGGCAAAAAAATGGCATCTTATCGTGATCTTAAGGGATGTCACCCAAAGGAAACAGGCGGATTCAGAACTGGAAAAGCACCGGAGGAATCTGGAGAAACTGGTACTGGAGCGAACCTGTGAACTGGAAAAGGCCCAAAAAAATCTTGTCAATAAAGCCCTGGAAGCAGGGCGCATGCAATTATCGTCCATGATGCTTCATAATATCGGCAATGCCATCACACCGGTTTCCATTACCGCTTCAAAACTAAAATCAAAGTATGACGGGAAACTTGAGGCCTACCTGGAGAAATGCTATCAGGATATGTACGAGTTCAGGGATGATCTGTCTGCATATATTAAGCAGAATCCAAGAGGGATACAGGTCTTTGACCTCATGGGGGAACTGATAGCAGAGCTGGCAATTGATAATCGAAAATCCGAAGAACTGTTGGATAAAATTTTAACCGGTATAGAGTATGTTGCCACTATATTAACCGCGAACCGTGCATATGCACCGACGATGAAAGAAACTGTGGAGCGGGTAAACCTGAACAGCCTGGCTGAAGACGCAATTAAGATTCAGGAGAGCAGTTTTAATAAAAGACGCATCAAATTAAAAACAGCCTTAACACCGGACCTTCCCTATTACCTGACAGAAAAAAACAAATTGATGCAGGTGGTCATTAA
>PIVQ01000042.1 GCA_003354055.1 Desulfobacteraceae bacterium
GAACGCTCTAGCGTATTACATGACTACTCATTTCATTGGTAGCCAAAAAGCTGTAAATAGAATAGCCAATAACGCCCGCAGATCGGTACAACAGGAAATACAAGCAGCCATGGGATTAGGGGGATAACTATTAATTCTCCGATGCCTACAGGCTCGGAAAGGAGTAAAGAGAATGGGAGAGAATAAAGACACTAAAAATCAAAATGATAATAGCAATGAGCATTCGGAGCATTGCCAGGTTATGACTCAATATAATTGGCCATGTCCTAATTGTTGCAAATCTCACACTGGTAAAATGGATCATGATTTCCGTGTGACATGCACTTGCGGTTGTAAATATGACGGCTTGGCGAATGCAGCGCAACATAGGGTGATAAGTGCAATAAAATTAATTGAGCAAGCTGAATCAGATGAGTCTCATAGTGATTTAAGACAAGCAATAAGTATTTTGAAAGCATGGTTATAACAAGCGAATATGCGAAATTTACATAAAAATCAGCAGAACCCAAAAAGCTTTAACTCTTCTAAAGAACGCCAGAAATGATCAAGACATAAGGAGGAAGTCTAAATATGCAGGTAAAATACGGTGAAGGAAAAACTAAATACGGACCAGGAGTAAGCATTGAGTTGACAGGAGATGAAGTTGCAACCGCCATAGATTCCTTTCTCGTGTCACGTAATATATATGTCAACGGGCCGCGAACTGTCATTGTTAACAAGGCGCTGTGCAAGTCAGGAGAGGTCTATATTGATCCGTCAGGATTCGTAATAGCCGGGGGAGAGAAGTTTTCAGGACGAGGACGCTAATATGCCAGTATCAAGAGAAGAGGCTATTATGAGGTGTGAACAAGGAGGATAAATCATGAACAACGAGCAACACGCACCCAAAAAAGGATCGTTACCACAAGCACCGGACATTGCATTCTACCATAGCGCTGATTTCGACGGGAAGTGTTCAGCAGCAATTATCAAGAGGAAGTTTCCAAACTGTCAGATGATCGGGATTGACTACGGTGACGAGTTTCCGTGGGATATCATTAATGAGCCGTTAAATATAGCCATGACTACTAACATTACTATGGTAGATTTCTCTCTGCCAATGGAAGATATGTTTAAACTGGCAAGGGGTTACGGCATCAACCTGACGTGGATTGATCATCACAAATCGGCAATAAGTGAGTTTCATGCCGAGGCAAGATCAATGGACTATTTCAAGCAAACCGTTCTTAACGATGAACGTGCCGCCTGCGAACTTACATGGATGTATTATCATCCAGGTACGGTTATGCCCGCATTTATTGAACTGCTCGGAAGATACGACCGCTGGGATGATGGAAACAAAGCCACGTGGAACAACCAAATACTCCCTTTTCAGTATGGATTGAGGATGGTCCCCGATACGAGCCCTCATGCTCAAATCTGGGAAGATCTTTCCAATCATTGTGAAACGAGAATATCACTTACAGAACATGGTAAGACAATACTCAGATATCGCGACCAGGAGAATTCCAATTACATAAAAGTCCATGGCTTTGAGACTACGCTGATGGGATATAAGGCAATTGCGCTTAATCGAGGCCTGGCAAACTCCTCTTTCTTCGATGGAGTTTACAATGAGCAGGACTATGACATTATGATTGCCTTCTCCTGGATCAAAAATAGATGGAAGGTCAGTCTCTACAGCACGAAGGAATGTGTTGACGTGTCCGAAATTGCCAAGGTGTTCAACGGCGGAGGACATGCCCAGGCTGCGGGGTTTATTTGCTCGACACTTCCATTTAAGCCAGTACTAACCGAAATGACCGGGAGTATCAACAGAAGCGGGGACTGATGTCCAAAAAAAGAACCAAGCGGCATAGAGGCTGCGACGGTAAGATCCAATACGGCACGCGGACGGAGGCTATAGTCTCCATGAACAGGTCTATCCGGCGGAGGCACGTCAAGAACTTAAATGTATACAAATGCTCCAACTGTGGCTATTACCATATCGGACACAAGACATGGGCGGTTAATCGAGCTATAAGAGCGAGGCGGAGATGAACTACTTAAAGTCCAAGGAGGTTATGAAGGCGATCGGGAAGAAGTTGAAAAATTGCATTGACACTGTAAATACTGAGGAGTAGAATATATACCATGAGTATGCTCGGACTCAATAATGTTAAACAAAGTAAAGCAGCAACAGCAGAGCCTTGTCCTCCCCGGATAAAGGTGCGGAATTCGAGCCTCCGTGCTGCTGTTTGCTGCCTTTTTATTATTAAATAAATGCACCAGGGCTACATAAAAATATATCGTCAGTTACAAGATAACGAAATATGGTTATCTGAGAAATTCACCAGAGGTCAGGCTTGGGTGGACATGATTATGTTAGCCAACCACAAAACAGGTCACATCCGCAAGCGAGGGATCTTAGTCACGATTGAGAGAGGGCAGCTCGGTCACGGTGAGGAATTCCTTGCTGATCGCTGGCAATGGTCAAGAGGTAAGGTGAGACGGTTTTTAGACGAGCTTATTCTTGCCGGACAAATAATACGCAAAAACGGACACAAGGATGGTCACAAAACGGTACAGAAAAATACCAGTGTAAGCAACTGTATTAAAATAGTAAATTATGACACATATCAAGGTAACGGTACAGAAGACAGTACAGAAGACAGTACAGAAGACAGTACAGAAGACGGACAGAAGACGGACAGAAGACGGTACAGGAACAAGAAGAATAAGCAGGGAAAGAATAAAAAGAAAACTACAACAACTATAGTCCAAACAGAGTTTGAACGGTTCTGGAAAATATACCCTCGAAAAGAGAATAGAAAAAAAGCTCTAAAAAAATGGGACGTCATAAATCCCTCGCTAGAACTAATAGAACAAATCATAACTGCAGTGATCCTTCAAACTAAAACAAACTTCTTAGGACGTACTAAACAACATATCCCTCTTCCGACTACATGGCTCAACGGAGAACAATGGAACGATGAAATAACAAAACCAGATGAAGTGAACGAAGAAGGTGTTATCAAAGTATCATCAGGAGCTAAATGGTTTTGCAGGAAATGCAATGAAGAGCATCCATACCCGAATGAAGATACTGAAAAGAAATATCAAGCATGTTGGGAATTGAGAAAGCAACATAACGACAATAACCAGGAACCACCTGATGACGCATTTAATACTGAACTTGATTTAGATGGAAATGAAGTGTTTTGTGAGGATGAGTAGTGTTAAGAATTGTTAAATTGGACGATGATAAATATCATGGGAGGAAATTATGAAAGATGAAAACAGTAGCACCTGGCCGGAGCAGGACGTAGTGGATGAGTGGATTGAGAAACATAAAGTCAGCATGGGAGCCTTTGACAGCGTCCCGCATTATATCGCTCTAGAGCTCAAGAAGAATCTTACAGCCCTGAGGCCGGTAATCCAGGTAGACCCCCTTAGAAAGAAAATGGAGGACTCAATAGGACTACTATCTGAGGATGAGAAAAAGTTAGTTCAGGAGATTCATGAATTTATCGTATCAATGTCTCTTGGTATAGGTTCCGCCTGGAAGGTACATAAAGAGATGCGCTCGGCCCTGGCATATCTGCTGGTAACGAAGGGGGAGTGATGTATATGAGAAATAAGATAATTAAAGCATTGAAAATAGAGGTGATAAAATAAGAATGCCCATCGGTAAGAGATTCAATCCCGAGAGTATTTATATTATCACCGACAAGACGAAATCGGGGAAGGAGGTCCCGCTTTTCATTGTGCGAGAAATTAAAAATACAAAAAAGTGTCCACAATGCGGGAGAGAATCAAAAGGCAATTTATGTGATAATTGCGGGCATTTATTAAATTAAAATGTGATCCTCATCATGGGGATATAAGAAAGGAGAAAGGAGAATGGCAATTGAACGTGAACGACATGGAAAGCAAAATCAGCACCGCTATTCTCGTTCATATCAACTAATTGTTATAACCCAAATATTAGAGGGGGAAAAGATGGAACGACTTAGCAAGATGGAATGGACTGAAAATTATAGTGATGATTCGGGTGTGGAGTATGGCTTGAGATATGATGGGACAAAAGACGATGGTGGCATTATTGAGTTTGAGCATATTGATAAAGTTGATTTTCCCATAGATAAACTTAATTGGTTGATAGATCGGTTGTTTAAGATGAAGAATGAACTAGGGTTATAACGCCTGCGTCAGTGATGTGGGCCTGAACAATATGAGAAAGCAAGGAGCCAGTTTGATAACGAATAACATTAAAAACGGAAATGACGATAGCGGCACACATTCATTGCACGCTGTTGTTATGTGAGGCATTTATGACTTTGAGAGAAATTATCGAATGTTTAAAAACCCCCGATCACATCAACCACTCCGAAGCCTTAGAGATGGAAGTTGAATTTAACACTATTTCCAACAGCAATCTCGAATTGATTTCGGTATATGAATATAACGGTAAAATCATTATTGATATTGGGACAGATGATGATGTTAAAAAAAGAAACGATAGTTTTGTCACATAACGTCTTGGTGACTGATGTGTACCTGTAAGTCACTGGAAAGGAGAATAAGTAATGGAAGACAGTAAACCGACTGGAAGCGAAAAGGATGTTGAGGTACGCATTCAGTCTACTAAATTGTTATCTGTCACTGGATTTGAAAAGTGTGAGTTTGAACCCGAAATAGATGAACATTGTGAAGGCTGTAATAAGGACAAAATACAGCTTTATTATCGTAGGACATGTTGGGATGTAGACGAAGGTGAATACTACTGTCTTGATTGTATCGAGAAACAACATAAACTAAATCTGGAACACTATGCGAAGTTGGGCCTGTAGATAACATAGTATTTAGCGACTTGTGCAAAAGATAGAACATGCCAAACTATAAGAGTTTAAAGGAAAGGCTAAGTGAGATCGGTCAAAAGAAGGCCAATGCCAGATGGAGTAAATATCATGAGGATCAACCTATTCGATCTCCTGATAAATGGGAAGCGTGGCCTTATGACATGCCTATGAGAACAGTCATTGTAAGGGATCATTTCACAGACATGACTCATACACTGCACTTATTTAAAGGTCGATCTCTTGATAGCTTCAATATCGATGTAGACGGTAAATTCTGGAAGATCGGCGGGTGGACTAGGGCACTTGAGAAGGTAAGGAAAAGCTGTGTAAGAATAATGAGGGGTGACTAAATAATTGATGCGAATAAGTAAATCACCTTGACTTTCCCTCAACTTCTTTTTGATAATGGGTAATGGCCGCAAAGAAAAAAAAGGCTGTACATCCGCTGTCGGATCGTGCTAAAAACTTTCCAAGAGAATTCATTATAGACCTCGACAAGGGAAAAGCTGCCGTAAGATCAGGCTATGCTGAAAAAACATCCCACGCCGCAGGAACACGCCTATACAAAGACCCCAGAATAAAAAAGCTAATCAAAGCCGAGATAGCGAAGCAGGCCAAGAGGACGAACATAGAAGCTGATAAGGTCCTCAAGGAAATAGCACTGTCCGGCTTCTCAAACATTCAAAATCTGTTCGATGATCAGGGCCATTTAAAAAACATTCGGTCTCTCCCACCCGAAGTGGCTGCGTCAATAGCCTCAATTGAAGTAGTAACAAAAACAATACCCTTCAGCGATCCCGTAGAAGTAGAGTACATACACAAAATTAAAATGGTGAGTAAAGAAAACAGCCTCCGGGACCTGGGCAAGCACCTGAAACTGTTTACTGAAAAGGTTGAGCATAGCGGCTCTATGATAATCAGAATGAATAATAAGGCTTTGCGGCCAGAGGATGAGTTTGAATGAGCATTGAATTGGACATTGACTATATTCCCGGTCCTGTCTCCACGGCTTTTCATCACGATCATAGCAGTAGAGTAAAGCTTCTCATCGGTCCATTCGGGACAGGCAAGACAACATCTGCAGCATGGGACATTGTAGACTTTCAAAGCCGACGTGTTCTGCCGGTCAATGGCATTAAACGCAGCCGATTTGCTGTTGTTCGTAATACACACCCCGAGTTGAGAGATACAACGATTAAGACATATCTTGAATGGTTCCCAGACGCGGCCTTTGGTAAGTTCAATAAGACATCCAGCAATTATATGATTTACATGGAGAATAGAGAGATTGAGATTATCTTTAAGGCTTTGGACACACCGAAGGATGTTAGAGATCTATTATCACTAGAATTAACTGGTGCTCATATTGATGAAGCTAGAGAGATCCACGCTGATATTATTAAGGGATTGCTCGGGCGTATTGGTAGATTCCCATCAATGAAAGACACTGGTGGACAGCAGCCATTTTTGACACCGCCTCAGATCAGCCTCACAACGAATTATCCGAGTGATGAGCATTATTTATACAAAGACTTTGTTGAGAAGCGTATCGAGGGATACCAGATTTACATGCAGGGACAGGAAGAGAATAAACATAATCTACGAGTGGGGTATTATGAGGATCTTGAGAAAGATTATGCCGACAGACCTGATTTGCTGAAAACTCTTGTCCGTGGCACATGGGGCGTTACCGTTCGCGGCAAGCAGGTATATCCTGAATTCAGGAGGGAACTACACGTATCCATTAAGCCGATAGTGGTTAGCGCAAAACAGATCATTCGAGGCTGGGATAATACCGGGTTGTCTCCAGCCTGTATTATCACAGCAGTAAGCCCTACCGGACAGTGGCAAATACTTAAAGAATTCTGCGGTGAAGATGTCGGCATTATTGATTTTGGAGAAGCCGTCCAGTTATGGTGTTCACAGACCTTTGCTGCGTCAATGAAATACAGGGACATTGGAGACCCTGCAGGGGCCAACAGGGACAGCATTAAAATGAGTCCAAAGGATTATCTCAAACAACTCGGGATAAGCGTAGAGGACGGGATTCAAACTTTCAAGGCACGACGTGAGTCTGTGGCTGGTCGGTTGACTAAGCTTATCAATGGACAGCCAGCGATTATTATAAACCCCACATGCAAGAGATTTATTGCCGGGTTTGAGGGCGGATATGCATACCCTGAGATAGGAACAACAGGAATGTTTAAAAACGAGCCATCAAAGAATGAGTACAGTCACATCCATGATGCAGCACAATATCCAGCTACGCGAATGTTTATTAACCCTTACACGAAGTCAAAGCCAAAGCCCAAAAAGGCTAAGAATTGGTTGACGGCATAATAAAACACCTTGCAATAAATAAATATGTTATGTCAAAATGACTGAAAAGGAGCTTGCTGAATGAAACCTTGGATTCAAGAGTTGATAGACGCAACCTGCAAACTAAATGACCACGCAATAAACAATCCCGAATTAAATGAACATGTTAGACGTTCTTATGAGTTTTTACTTGACGAGTTAAATCGAGCCCATCAGAAAGCCCTTGATTATCTGAATGAAAAGTTTGATAGAATACCTATTTCCGATAAAATAAAGAACCCCCCCAGAGGCCATAAGGTGAACACTTGCGATGGCTGCGAAATGCGAAAGGGTACATTTGCAATTGATTGTAGTGGTTGTTTGGGGTGCCAAGCATTAGACAAAAAAGAACCCCACGTCACGCACTACACAGAAGCCGAGCTCGGAAAATGGATCAAGTGGCCCATACACGTAGAAAGACCTAGTTTAAGCGAATTATCACTGCTCAAAATTGTATCAGGAGAGAAGCTTGATTGTAATGGCATAGCAAATATATTCGCTATTAAATTTTCCGACCGCAGGATATGGGACACCTTGATTGGCTGGAGAAAATAAATGAAAAACAGTTCTCACTATGTAGACACTCCAGAAGAAGCAATATCCGAGCCTCAAATAGAAAACCTCTGTTACAACTTCGGCCTTGACCTTGACGACTATCACCGGCCTTTCATGGATCACATGAGGGAAGCCTTTGGCATTTACGAAAACGATAAGGACGCACACTACGGCCTGGATCTTCAAGGCAACAGTATCTATAAGCAAATTGAAGCAATGGGCAAACCCGCCCTGATCAAGAATGTTGGCTTTCCGCTTGTCAATCTCGTACATGGTATCCAGATGGACAGTCGTTATGAAGTCAAAGCATTGCCCGTCGGTGACGAGGACATGGCAGTTGCAGAAGGTACGAATATGGGACTGGAGTTTATTTCTAAGCGCAACCAGGTAGCGCGTAGAGGTTCAAGGCAGTTCTTGGATAAGCTCATTTGTGGCCGTGGCTGGCTGGTATGCGATCAAGTCTATGATGATAAAGATATTTTCGGAACCAGGACGAAAATAACAAATGCAGATCCCGGAGAGATTACCTACGATAGAAAAAGCCATGAGCATGATTTAAGTGACGCCGATTATTGCAGGAGACAACAGTTTGTAAATCGAGGCATGGCAAAGTTGATGTGGCCTGATAAAGAATATGAGTTGAGCCTATATTACAATTGGTTCAATGAGAACAATATAGACACTAAACGGACAGATCAAAATCTTATATCCTCACTTCGAATGAACATTATGTTGAATGAGTTTTATTATCGGGTCCACGTTCAAAAGAAATTTTTAATACATGAGGCGTCAGGCGTTATAGTCAATGCGTCAGATAAAACAAATGAACAGATAAGGGAATATATGTATCACGTCCCGGATCTGAAAGTAGTCAGACGTCCCGGATCTGAAATGAGGTTCGCGCACACGGTAGGCAACCCGGCGGCTGGCGTTCTCCTTGATTACGGCAAGTCACCGTATGCCGATGACTATTTTCCATACATCCCTGATTTTGCGTACAGGTCGAGGGATATTGATTTCGGTATCTTTAAGCCCATCATGGACCAGATCAGAGAAGGTAATAAAAGGACTTCTCAAATCCTGCACTATATTAACGAGATGCCTAAAACTCGCATCATAACCAATGACGAGGAGCTCACAAATCAATTTGAGCAGGGAGAGGAGATCATAACAGTCCGGGACGGATTTAAGTTTACGGTCGTTGATCCCTCCAAATTCCCCGTTGCTCTTGCTAATCTGATCATAGCCAATGGTGACGATGCCAAGATGATCACGAATATTACCGACGACCTCAAGGGCGTAAGAAAAGGTCAGGATAGCGGTGCCGTTGTAGACACAAGGAAGCAGTCAGCAATGACAGCAATTAACAGTCTCTTTGATAATCACATGGGTAGCGTTGAGTTGAGAGGTAGAATCATCATGTCTCGAAACCGGCAGTTTATGTCTCCGGCAAAGTTTGCCCGGCTCATGGGGCCAAAGAAGGCAGACCCTGAGGTTATAAATATCATCAAGGCCAGAGACACAGAGGATTATGATCTTTCTATCGCACTCACTCCGCACACTCCGGGCCTGCGCTGGGAGAACTTTCAGCAAATCAGGGAAATGCGTAAAGAGTTTCCAGAGATCGTTACTCCTGAAGTATATATTGAGGCTTCAGATGTGCCTCAGAAAGATGATATGCTTGCTAATGTTAAGGAGATGCGGGATGCTGGTGTTGATCCTGGTGCTCCGGTAGAGGGGGCGACGGTACGATGAACGCAATAGATCAAATAGAAAAAACAGTTAGAACCGACAGGCGCCGGCGAGTATTGAATGTATTGAAAGGCTATGCAGCTGAAATTGTCTTGAAAGAAGGCGGCGATAAAGATACAATACTAATTGAGTTGATGGCTATGTATAAGCGTGGTGAAATAGCCGTCGATATTAAAGAGAGTAAAGATAAGGAATCTAACATTGTCTTACCAGAAAAGGGAGCGTTTGCATTCTAATGGGAATATTTACAGATAATAATTCAATGGAAGAATGCCCAGAGTGTAAAAGGATAGTTCGTTGTTGGGGCGGCTTTTCTGAGGAACATATCTGCACACCACAGAAAGAACAAGAAAAGGGAGTCCGTCGATCTAAAAAGATTCTCTCTAATATGAAACGGTTTGTAGAATATGAGACTAATCCTGTTACGGTAGAATCCAGAAAAATAAAAAGTGATTTCAATATATATTATGATAAATATAAAAATTTAGATTGGGATATTGATCCTGTTCTGAAGTTTAATTTAGATAGGATGTTTGAGAGAGATATTAAGATAACTCGACATAAATGATATATGTATCAACTGAGAGGTAGTTTTTAATGAGCAAAGAAAATAATGATATTTGGTTTAATTTGAAAACAGGAAGCAGGGAAGTTAGCGATAAGGGCAAGATAACAGAAACCTTAGAGGCATCGGAATTAGTACAGCTTTCATACACAACTTTTGATAAAAAGGAAATATCCAGCGAGGATAGAAAGCAGTTGCACAAGGCATTAGATCTTGCAATTACAAATATTAACTTTAAGATGGGTAAGATCGGATGAGCAAGCAAAGCGAAATTAAAGAAATGTTAAGAGAGGCCGATTGTATTAACGATCAGTTAGCACGAAACCTTTTTTCCAAGAAGCCTGATGAAGAAAAGAAGGTAAGCGACATAAGCGATCTTCTATACAAAGGGCGGCTTGTTTTTGCTGAGGGCTTTCTCAAGAGGGTTGATCGCGAGGTAACAAAAAAAGCCCTATATGGTACAGGCAAGAAATTGCCGAAAGGGATTGTAAGCTTTATGAAGAAATAATTAATTTAAAAAAAATGCGGTCATTCCCCAGTGGCGACGGTCTAACGGGAGTGAGCAAAGATATCAGGCGGCAATATTGGATGCCAATACATCCAGTTTGCCGCCTTTTTTATTTGCCTTGCCGCATAGTTCTACTCGGATCGTTACTGTCCGTGATTCAGTAACAACCTCGGCACTGCGTCGTTAATGCAGAGAAGTAAGGAGAATTAAATTGGAGACAGCAGAACAGATTGCAGAAAAAGAGGCATCAGAATCTTTGGAGGACAAGAACCAGAAAGCGATCGATGATGCAGCAGCGGTCGAAACGCAAAGGCTTGCCGATGAAGAAAAGGCCGAAATTGCCAGTTATGGTGATTCAGGTGACGGGCCTCATGTAGAAGAACCGAAGGAAGAGGAAGAAACGAAAGAGCCGTTAGCAGTTCCGGGAACCGGCGAACCTGGTTACGTTGAACCCTCAGAAGCAAAGAAAGAAGCAGCACCAGAAACAGAAACAGAAAAGAAACAGCGGGAACAGATCGAGAATATCAATAAGGCCAACAAAGAAGCAAGGGACGAAAACAAGAGCCTTAAGGACGAAATCGAGAAGTTGAAAGCTGAACCCGCGAAACCAAAAGTCGAAGTCGATCCAGATGTCAAGGAGACTGTCAAGGCTGTTAATGAGGAATTAGCAGAGGAGGCAGCCACAAAGACAGCTGGGGAGCGTACAGCATTTGCCGAGCAGACAGCAGACGAAGCAAGGGGAAAACATGGAGCTGCAGAGTATGACCGTATAACCAATGGTTATTTTGGCCCTGCCCTTGAAAGTGACCCTGAGCTTCTTGCTGAGTTTAAAAAGTCTGACAATCCAGGTGAATTCGCGTTTCAGAAAGGCAAGGAATTGTACAACCAGGCACAAGAGGAAGTAATTAAAAATGCTGAAGAAGCAGGACGGAAAAATACCCTCAAGGAACTTACCGATATGGGTATTCCCGTAACTCTCTCAGCTGTGCCAGGTGGAGGACCAGCCGGTAAACCTCCGGCTAAGCAAGACTTCGACGATTATTGAGTTATAGGAGGGCATTAACATGACCGCTATTTTAGGCATGAGAGGCACAGGAGATTTTGGCGCAACAGGTCAGCGTGCAGAATCCTGGGAAGAGAAAATATTATGGAAGAACGGCGATACGGCAAAGCTCACAACTCTGCTTGCTATGCTTCCTAAACATAAAGCAGTAACCGATAAAAAGTATCACTGGTTCGAGGAAGATCTACCATCACAGCGGTTGAGGATCAACAACGGAGCTGGTTATGTTGCAGGCGACACACTTATGACAGTAGATACTGAAAGCGCAACCAACGGAATAGCGGGTGCCTTTCAGATCAGAAAGGGCCAGATCCTTTGGAATGAGCGTTCGGGCGAGCGTATGTATGTGAGTGACGATCCTGTTTCAGATACACAGATCCAAGTTACAAGAGGATTCGGAACTACAGCAGCAGCAGCCGTTGTTGATAATGACTGGCTGACCACACTCGGGACAACCCATGCAGAATACGCAGATACTCCGACCTCAGTAGGATACACACCGGAAGAAGTCAACAACATCACTCAGATTTTCAGGGAATCGTGGACAATGTCGGGTACTGCGATCGAGACTGAATTCAGAACTGGTGACGAGTACAAGAATGCAAGAAGGCGAGCAGGTAGAGACTATGCTCTGAAATGCGAATGGGCGTTCCTTCTTGGTGAGTACCTGAACACAACTGATCCGGTATCGGGCTTGCCGTTGACCCAGACCAGAGGGATCATACCTCACATTGCACAGTATGCACCGAATGCCGTTAAGTCGGCGGTTGGTGCGTTATCAGAGGCACAATGGGACGAGTATCTCGAACAGCTATCAAGGGATGGTATGTTTGAGAATAAGATCATGCTGGCCGGTGGTACTGCTTTGCGAGTATTTGAGACAATGGCAAAAGCCGGTAACATTCAGATGCGTTCTGATCCAAAAACCGAAACTTACGGTATGGCGATTAGAAATTACATGACGTCTTTCGGTGAGTTGAAGATAGCAGAGCACAAGCTTTTCTCTCAGCATCCCGTCATGCGGCAGAATGCACTCATAGTTGATACCGAGTTCATTCAGGAAGTGCCAATGAAGGGCAGGGACACAAAGTGCTTGAAGGACAGGCAGGGTAACGGCGTTGACGGTAAAACCGATGAGTTCCTGGGTGAAAAGGGCCTCAAAGTCAAGTACGCAAAAGCTCACATGTATCTGACGGGCATTACTTCTTTTGCTCCTTAAGAGCGATTGACAGACGAACACTCTCTCCGGCCCTTTGGGGCCTGGGAGTTTAACTTTAATTTTAATAGTATTTGGAGGAAGCGAACATGAAAAAAACACTTTCAACATTATTCATAGTGCTGGCACTTATACTGTCCTTCACTATGATAGCCGACGCTATAACGGTGACAATCAATAGAAATATTGGGAATACCGATTCAGTCGAGAGGGTCAGAGACGTAACTATTGCAATGGACTCGTCATACCCAACGGGCGGGGAATCTCTTACAATAGCAGACCTCGCGCTTGGTTCGGCAGTATGGTCAATGGATTGTGCTATTAACGATGGTCTTACTTTTAAGTATGACTACACAAATTCAAAGCTTCAGGCATTCGGCGTGACAAACGGTTTCCAGTTGCCGATAGCAGGAGCCACGAAACCGGCACTTACATTGACACATGACGCTGATCCAGTTTCAAACAAAGCTGCGGCAGCCGTTTATGCTGTTGAATTAACTGGTTCTACATCAGAGAATATTCTCTCGTTACAGTCAATCACAAACGGGAACACAGACATTCTCGCATCTTTTGAAGAAACAACAGGCGTTCTTAATGCTGGGACACCTCGGTATGTAGTAACTGATAGTGATTCACCTTCGGGCGTTCAGGTGTATGTAAATACAACTGGCGACATCCTTGAATTTGTATCTCCCACAGCAAGTGATGGATATATAATTGCTCCGATCGAGAATATTGCAGACATGACTCCGGGAGTTGCGCTTAAAATAAAAGTTCATCATAGTGCAACTGCGGCGGCTGATGGCGTTGTTCTCTACTTTGACGACAATGGGGCAGCCGATGTTCAGCTGTTCTTTGTAGATCCAGGTACCGCAGGTGGCGTAATCCCAGCCGCAGATATCGAGGTCATTACTCTTGCTTGGACTGCTTCCGATACTCCAGGCACTATGTCTGAAGTGGAATCAACAGAGGACCTTTCAGGCGTAACAGATCTGAAATGCAGAGTAACAGGTAAATAAACTTTGTCGGGCTGGGGAAACTCGGCCCGGTATTTAATGGAGGGTACAATGTTTAAGAAATTGAATGGAATTTTTGCTTTCCTGCTTTTATTATTCTTCATCGTGGGGCAGGCACAGGCAGCAGTAACAGTAACACTTGAAAAGAGTTATCGCACTGATAATTCCGAAAGGGTGAGAATAGGCACTATTGCCTTTGACAGTTCTTATCCGACAGGCGGAGAATCTATCACGGCTGACGATCTCAATCTGGACGTTATTAGAAATTTCACAGTTGAGGCCAATAGCGGATATCTCTTCGAGTACGACAAGACTAACTCTCTCATGAAGGTATATTATCCTTCTGGATCTCCGGCAGTATCAAACGCCGCGGAAGCTACTCATACCCATGCGGCCTCAGATAGTTACGGCCCTGGAGATATTACAGGCGTAACGGTTGGGACACCAGCACTCACACACAATGCTGATCCTACAGGCAACCTGGCTGCTCTTCCGCTTTATTGTGTTGAATCATACGGTGCAGGCGGTAGAAATATTTGCCAACTGTTTTCCACTACTAACGCGGATGGAGACATTCTAGGTTCAACTGACGGGGTTTCAGGTATTACAGGAGCAGCAACCCCGAGATTTTACGTTAATGATTCAGATGCCCCAGGTGGGGTTAAAATCTATGTAGTAGATGCAACCCCATGGGGCCTTGAGTTTGTATCACCTACCGCTACAGACGCTTATATCATGATGCCATTTGAGGCAATAGCTGACGGGGTTCCAGGTTTTGCCTATGCTGTCAAAGTGACTCACGCTGCTGATGCAGCAACAGGTGTCGAGCTTGAATTTGATGATAACGGCGCAGCAGACGCACAACTGACTTTTGTTGATGCGGGTACATCCAGTAGGGTTATAAGTGCTGCTGACATTGAAGTGGTTGCCCCTTCTTATATGGCGATAGCGCAGACTTCCGGTGTATCAAGTGCCGGAGCATCACACACTCACACAGCAACGGCAACAGCAGAGGCAGCAGATGAAGTAGGTAGCGGTGACAGTCTCGCAGCCTTGACAGCCGTAAGATTTTACGTTGTAGGATATTAAACAAAAGACGGGATAAGGGGGAGCGAGTGTCTCCTTTCTATTCTCATACTTAAAGGAGAGTAACATGAGAAATTTACTAAGGACCTGGGTTCTTACATTCACACTTCTCCTGATCTCGTCAGGAGTACAGGCAGAAAACGTATACACGCTTTTAAGTGCTGAAACCGCGACAAGCGGAACCGCTATCGAATCGAATGCAACTGTTTGTGAATCAGATCCAGTATATTATGAAACGAATGCTACGGTTTGTGAAACGGACGCCGGGGATCTCCGGGTCGTTACAGTATTTCCGAAAACTCTTGCAGTTGGTGATTCAGTTGTATTTGCAGACGGTACCGGTGGCACTTGTACAGGGATTACAGCCGGGACAGTCTACTTTGTAACACAGGTAGACAATCCGCACAAATTCAACATTGCAGCAACCGCAGGCGGAACAAATATCACATACACTGATACTGGAACCGCTTTCAATGCAGCCGTGACGACACTCAGGATACAGACCGTCGCGGCGCATAGCCTCCTGCAAGGAGACTCTGTAAGTTTCGCAGCAGGCACCGGCGCGGTATGTACGGGCATCACAGCAGGAAACGTCTATTATGCGACTCAGATAGATTCTACTACTGAATTCAACATATCTAATACATTCGAGGGAGCCCCGATTGTCTACACTGATACAGGGACAGCCTTTACGTCAAATACGTCAGGTGTCGGACCTGCAGTACCTCTCGGTAAAGACTATGAGGACTTCACTTGTGTTGTGACCTGGGGCGGTACAGTGCCGACAAATACTACCGTAATTCTGTATGGAAGTATTGACGGAAGTAACTTTACTCAGATTGACAGCAGGGCGATAACAGCAACGGGCTCGAATTATGTCTTGAATAATTACCCCTACTTGTATTTACTCGGGGAGTTTTCAGCGAAGACAGCCGGAGACGCTACGACAGCAGTAACTCTAAAATGTATGTCGGGGAGGAATTAATATGTTTAAAAAACTTTTCCGAAATGATGTGTTTTTAGCGTTCTTTGTTGCGTTAATCATATGCAGTCCCGCTTTTGCACTCAACACAACTACCTCCCAGACACCAAGCAATGCAGAAATGCAGAATGTTGATATCAACGGCGGAGCTATTGACGGTACGGCGATCGGGGCTGCAACTCCGTCAACCGGAGCGTTTACCACATTATCAGCGACAGATGATTTGGAAGTTCAGGGCGACATTTTAGCCTCAGAGAAATCAGAATCTTTATCTTTATTAACCACGGCCAGTGACTGGACAGGCGGGAATGGTTGGACTTTAAATGGAACAACTGCCGTCTATGCTCATAATGCTACTCCCGGGGATCTGACCCAAGCTTCTGCTGACATGCAAATCCCTATAGTGGGCAGTAAGAATTATATACTGACTTACACTGTATCAGGATTAACAGATACAGGAACAGCGCTGTCTGCTAGACTGTTAGCATCTGGCGGAATAACAAACTCTAATACTAAAATCAACATCTCGGCAAATGGCGTGGGACTCACCCGGCAATTTACATCCACTTCATCGCCAACAGATTTCATTATAGATATAAATAATGGGTCAGACGCTGGAGATACCTTTACACTGTCAGATGTTTCCTTAAAAGAGCAAGGAGACCTTGTCGTCACAGGAGCTATCGGAGTGGGGTCATCAACAGCTAATGCTGTACAGTCTCCTGGGCTTTTAAACTTCGACTCTGCTAATAGTAATGGCACGGTGGGCGTTATTGCTATCAGGGGACTGATCGATCATGATGAGAACTCCCCTGGTGGTTCCAGTAACTATATGTTCTGGGGCATCAATGTGCCTACAACCGCTTCTGGAGATATAAAAGAAATCTATCCTATAAATTCATACGTCGAGATGAATGGAACAGGCATAACCGCTGGCGAAATGTATGGAGCAAAATTTTCTCCTGCATTTAGTGGAGATGGAACTATAGATGTACATAATGCTGTTTTAGGTAATACTGAATTCTATGACCTGTCAGGAGAATCTACTATTACTGATGTCATTGGTATGAGAGCTAATCTTAGGCAAGGCATACAAGGCGCTATTGTAAATATCACTAACTACCACGGGTTTCTTGTAAGAGGTGAGAAGTGTACCAGTAGTTGCGGAGCAGATGCTTTCAACGTCACTCTCGCATCCGGCTTATCAGTAGAGAACTTTCTTGATTATCCTAATGAGAATATCTCCACAGCCACAGGTGTTAAATTATCTAAACAAACCAATGGCACAGCAAACACCGGATTGTGGCTTACGGGCAACGGTACTGGAGCTGATATAGCCTTTGGAGCCTCACTAGCAAATGCAGTATTAATGGCCAAAGAAAACTCTGCTAGTACTCAGGGTATTTACCTGGATGCCAGAGATGATTCTAGCACAAAGCAAAGAGGATCAGACCCCACATGTGCATGGAGATATAATATAGACTTAACCGATGATGCGGCTAGTTTGGATTGCACAATCGGAGGCAGTGGGGTGGCCGATTGCATTACTCTGCCCTCAGTTAAGACAAATGGGAAAGTTGAAATTGTAACAGAAGATGGCAACTACGCAAGAGTCTTGTTAAATGCCGATGGAACAGCATCGATACTAGAACAAGACGGAGTAGTGTTTGAATACCAAGCAGCAATCGGTAGTTGTAATAACGATAAAATATGCTTGTCAGATGCCGGTACAGAAACCACAGTTCTTAATAATATAGCTGGCGCGGATACTTTTTTTATATTTGATATGGTCTACGATTGTGATGATTAAGCACGTTAACAGGGTGGAGGTGGTACGTTGGATGAAGCTGATAAGGAAACTGTAAAATGGCAAACGGAATAACAGCGGAAACGGTAAAGGAGATGTCAGAAGAAGATAAGTTGAATGTGTTGGTTGATCTTGCATATGACAGCAATGAAAGATTGTGCCGGTTGGAAAACCGCAAGATTTGGAACACAACAACGAATATTTGCAGCGGGGTTGTAGGTGGATTTGTTGGATTTCTAACGATGGTGAAATTGAAGATTTTTCAGTGAGGTAATAAGGATGATAGTTTCAAAAGGCACAATAATTGTTGAAGGATGGGACGCATGTTCGAGATGCCACAAAAACAGTCATGGATGTGCATTGCAGTATTTCATGAAAAACCATAAGCATGATGACAAGGAAGCAGCTATGACCTTAAGTGTGCACACTTGTGGGGAAGTTCCTTTGGAGAAAAAAAATAAATGATCTATTACAAGGCCGGATTCAAATACCAACTCGCTAACGCATACGAATGTCACATTTCATTCCGGCCTCGTAATCCTATTATTACCGACTTTATCACGCTGACAACCACAGGAATATTGTATATTCAAAAGGGATATGCCTGGGATGGTCCGAGCGGTCCAACAATCGACTTCAAGAACTTCATGAGGGCTTCCCTTGTCCATGATGCAACATACCAGTTAATGAGAGAAAGTCACATTCCTTCTACGTATAGAGAGCAGGCAGATCGTGAACTTCAGCAAAATTGTATTGCCGATGGGATGTGGACGTTTAAAGCATGGGTTGTTTACAAGGCTGTACGGTTCGGGGGCAGATGGACTTCCCGGACACAAGACAGGAAACCAACATTAACAGCACCGTAAAGGAGAATGAAAATGAGAAATATTTTACTTGTTGTATTAATCGCATGTCTCACAGTTTTATTCGCAGCACCGGTATCAGCCGAATTCGATGGTTTCGTAAAACTCGCGTATCCAGTTGATTCAAATACCGAGGGAACTGATGACAAGATTAATCTAAACATTGAGGTGGAACCCACTTACTACGTTGAAGCCGAAGCGGGTTATACTTATAACGAACTCGTTAGAGTGTACGGCGGATTTGATTCTATCGAAGATGTTAGAAACGTATTCACCTTAGGTGCTGAAGTTTACATTGCAAAAAGCCCATTTGGGGTATTCTCAGAATACCAGAAATTCGACAACAGGAATATGCTTAATACTGACCTGTTACTGGTCGGGATTGTTCTGAGATATTAAACATAACAAGAAAGTAATTAAGATTAAATAAGGCAAATTTTAAAGGAGGCAGTAATGTCAGAAACAACACCGAAGGAAGTAAGTTTTAGGAGCAATTTCATGTCAGTGACGGTATGTAACTGTCACTTCTTGGATCACATATTCACAACTGACGATCCCGAAAAAATAGTATTGCTCAGGAATAAAAAAGCAACGGGTGACGGGGTACTTATCGAAGAAGTGGACCTGAAAAAGATCAAGAAAGTAGAGTCAAAGCCTGATCCTCTAGGCGATATTCTCAATAGCATTACTGCCTGCAAGGATCTCAAGTCTCTCGAAAATGTCTTTACCGAAATAGAGAAGAAATTTCCCAATGGGGAAGGTCTTGAATCGGTACAGAGGGCGAAGCTTACAGATGTTTTCCACGCTCAGAAATCAGCCTTGGAACAGGCGGTCTTAAAGTCTAAAGCAGCGGCAGATAGCTCAAAGTCAGTAGCGGACAGAAAGAAAAAGGGTGAGCCAGGCAAGAAAGCTGTAAAGCAGCCCAGCAGGAAGGAAGCAAAAGCCACAAAGAAAGCCACAAAGAAGAAAGGAAAGTAATTGACCGCCCTGGAACTCGTCAATAAGCTTGCCGTTGAAAAGCTGGAAACGTCCGATGCCATAGTTACGCTTGCAACTCCTAACGCAGCAGTAGCGAAGTTGATATGGGCACTCAATGAAACTCAGAGGGCACTGTATGACTCCTTCGATTACGTCAAGCTAAAAAGGCAGGGTAATATCACACTTGTCACAGATACGACGGTATACGACTTGGCGACTGACTTCGATAGATTCATTAAAGGTGAGGACGCAGCTTATTACACGAAGGTCAAGACAGGGGCAACTGCTATCGCAAAATTCACAATAACCGATGATGAAGGTTTTAAGAATCATACCGTTTCTAATGCCGACGAGGGAAGGCCGTATATCGGCAGGCTATTCGGGATGAAGGCCGCGACATTGGTAAGTCAGATTGAGGTATACGGCACTCCAACTGCAACATATAACGGAACGAAGCTGTATTACGAATACATCCGGAGGCTTGATGATTTAGCGACTGATGCAGACTTGAGCCCGTTCCCGGACCACTTGATGATCGACGGCGCATATATCAGAATGAGCGTAAAGAACGGCGACGCTTCCGAGGCTGATTTTGTAGCCTGGATTAATGCAAAGACGAGAAGCATAAACAATGATAGCGCAGGGCGTAAGCGTAAATTGAAATATAGGGATTGGTAAGATATGCCAGCAAGGCAACGAGCACCCAGAGGTAAGAGGGCTGGTCTCCTGAGGCTTCCGCAGCTCAACGGAGGCGAAGCGTCCATATACCCCCCGCAGCAGTGGCCGATAAAATTCTCAGCCCTTATGCAGAACTGCTGGATCAATGAACGCAATAATATTGCAAAGATTCCGGGATATTCAAAGGTCAATGCTGTACCGGTTGGGTCGTACCTTGACGCAGGGCATGAATTCGTTAAAACCAACGGGGATAAACATATCCTTGTTTCAGGTGACGGCAGCATATACAGGTTAAATCAAGCTACAAATGAATTCGGGAATGCAAATAAAACCGGACTTGATCCAGGTATCTGTCAATATACGACGTTTAGCGACCGCTGTATAGTCTCCAATGGCAGCAATTCTCCACTGAAGACTTTGGACGGAATAACATTTGACTTGCTAGGCGGCAATCCTCCAACTACTACATTTAAGACACATGCTCATAAAGGCCGTATCTGGTTCTTGGAACGTGCAGATAAAATGCTGGCCTCTCATTCGGCTCTAAACGATCCCGACACACAAGAAGGATTCATTGATTTCAGGTATGTACTGAAAAAAGGGGACGAGCTTGTTGATTCCTTTACTTATATAGATCTCCATGTATTTTTATTTAAGAATCATGTTGCCATATATTCCGGCAGCACTCCTAGTGATGCCCTCAATACGAACAATATAGATTATCAACTTATTCAGCTTATTGAAGGCGTCCAGGTCATTGGAACCGGAACAGCCCAGGGCCTTGGTAACGACACCCCATTCTTAACAAAAGACGGCGTAAAAACATTCAAGCAAATAATAGCAACCGGAAGTCTTAATGTTAATGACCTGTCATATGGAATTGATTCAGATTTGAAACAATCCATCGATAACCCTTCCGAGCTTGCAAGTGCTCATTACCCCCGGCTTGGATGGTATCTACTGAAGATCGATGAAACCATCAGGATATTTGATTATGTCAAAAACACATGGTCAAGGATAGTGGGCGCTGACTGTAACGGAATGTTTACCACGCAGGACGGCAAGTTATATTTTGTGGGCAATGCTGGATATCTTTATGAATATGGAATACCGGGTGTCTGGGGCTTTGCGGGAGTAGACCCTGAATTTATATGGCGTCTTGGTTGGTTGTCTCTTTCACGCTCTGGCACAAAGGTGTCACCGAAATTCATAGAGTTACTTGCATATTGCACGGAGGCTGTAACCTTGGAAATGGCAACCGCTTACGATCTTGGCAATGCCATGACTAATAGTACGTTTGATATTGCTCTTACGCCTTCCGGCATCACGCAGGTTGACGCAGCAGCAGACTTTGACGCCATTGATCCGTTCGACGAAATAATGTTTCAGCAATATAGGAATATGCTTTTCGGACGTGGGAGAATGATGCAAATGCAGTTTTCAAATACATCAGATAAATATATAGAATTGGCTGATATAGTTTTACAGACAATCGAGGGAGGATTTTAATATGAAAAGAATAATACTACTTATTTTGGCACTACTTTTAATGTTCAATGTGACGGCACGCGCAACACAGGATGATATGGATATCGGCGGGACTTCTGGGGCTGAAGTCAGGGCCGAAATTAACCTTGCGATCAAGGCCCTTGCCTCAACAAGCACCGGGGCAACGGCTCCTTCAACAACCTTCCCTGGCCAGTTCTGGAGAGACACTGCAGTTGATCTCCTGAGAATGCGAAATAACGATAATGACGCATGGATAACTATAGGATCGATTAACGAGAACATCTTCACGGTGTCAAACGACATTAATATAAAGACCGTCAGTTCTTATCCATACACAGTAACAGCACAGGATGATACTCTTGTGTTTACGGGAACGGGCACAGTCACGCTTCCACAGCAGGCGGCTGTAAGTTCCGCAACACTAAAGGAAGAGTTTGTTTTAATGAATGGCGGAACCGGAGAGATAACTCTTGCTCCATTTGCAGGTGATTCGTTACCTGAAACAATTCTCGGTCCCGGCGAAAGTATAACCTATAACGGCAACGGAGGCACGGCATGGAAGCGGAAAAATGCATATACTGTCGCTCCCGGACTTGAACAAAGGACACAGTTTGTATATACCGAATCACTGGACTACGACGGAGGTTCAGTCCTGTTTGTTGTTGGAGAAACAGTAACTGGAAACGCTGGTGGCACGGGCGTAATAGTGGCGCTTACCGGAGACGCTACGAGCGGAACATTTTATATCAATACCAGAAACGCAATTGCTTACGTGAATGACGAAGTTTTGACTGGCAGCGCGAGTGGTGCGGCAGTTGCAAATCAAGCATCATCTAAAAATTCAAT